>JAPDQV010000002.1:163009-182809 GCA_034505495.1 candidate division KSB1 bacterium
CTCGCCGCTGCCCCTTTCAGGAAGGTGCGTCGGTTCATGAACACTCTCCTATGGGTGATTATTTGCCGAATAGATGTTGCGCCTCGCGATAGCTGATCAATCGAATGCCCTTGTTTGCGATTACTTGTTTGACTTTTTCGCTCGTGAAAGCGTGCGTCACTCCCGCCCGATGGGAGGCAACGTTTTCATACCCTGGATGACCGTGCGCCTGCATTTCCGGTGTGTCCAACCCCGGGTGCTCGATGATCAGATACAGCCCCGGTTCTCGTAGACCTTCCAAGGCGGCGATCAGCTTAATAGTCCGCGTTTCAGCGTCGTCATTCGCGGGCGAATCCCACCGCACATACTTGACGCCCAGCCTGCCCAAATCAATGTCCAGCCCGTACTCTTTGGCCAGGCGATCAACCAGTTGCTGCATAGAGGGGTCGACGGAATCGATTCCCATATGTGCGCTGAGATGCGAAACCTGAGGGATGTGTCTCTTTGCCGTTTCTATTTGCGCGCGCAGTTCCTTTTCCACTTCCTTGAGATCAGTTTTGGGGTTCCAAAAGGCGTCGACGGCCGTCGGGTCGCTCCAGTTCTTTTGTCTGGGGAAAAAGTAGCCGTTGACATCGACGAGCGACGGTGCGCAGGTCAGCGGCCGCCACTTAATCTTAGACCACTCGCTGGTCAGGGTCAAATGGACGCCGACGTCATAGTCCGGGTGCGCGCGCAGCAGTTCCGCCGCCTCCAGGAACCAGGCGCAGGGGACCATCACTTCGACCGAGCGGGCGATGCCGTCGGTGAAACACTGTATGCATGCCAGATTTGCCGCGTGCGACGAGCCGATGTCGTCGGCGCGGACGATCAAATAGATCTCTTCCTGCGCGGCGGCCATGCCGATGAACAGGAAAATAAAGCAGAGAATGAGCTTGTCCATCATCGAAATCCTTTCCTTATCTCGAGCTCCGACGAAACGTCGACTCGGCACCGACGTTCACGGGTCTTACCATGTTCGGCCTTTCAACAGCTTTTCTTTCTGATACGGCGTCATTTGGTCGCCGCGGGCGCGCAGCCACTCTTCAAAATCTTTCTCGATCTCTTCGGTCCATTTGCGGTCGATTTGACCCGGCGTATATTTTTTCTCTCTCAGCCGTTGATGCCCGAACTGATCGCGCAGACGCACGATCTCTGAGGTCTCGACAACTTCCTGCACCAAATGCGCGGGAATAAAGATGATGCCTTCTCTTTTTCCGAGCACGGCGTCGCCCGGCATGACCGTAACGCTGCCGATGCGGATCGGCGTGTTGATGCCCATCAAAGTGACGTCCTTGAGGTAGGAGGGATGCCAGCCGCGGGTAAAGACCGGAAAGTTTTCGATCTCCAGCACGC
The DNA here is from genome assembly GCA_034505495.1 of candidate division KSB1 bacterium. Taxonomy (NCBI): domain Bacteria; kingdom Pseudomonadati; species Candidatus Zhuqueibacterota bacterium. The sequence continues at coordinate 164,381 of JAPDQV010000002.1, forward strand.
CCTCGATGTCGCGCGCGCCGCCGTCGATGATGACGCCGGTGCCGCCGGTTCGCGCCCAGATCGAGTTCGCCAGATTGTCGCCCATAAAGGTGCCGTCGACAACCTTACCGAACAGATCGACGACAATGACGTCGCCTTCGACCAGCGTGTCGATAACCCATGAATTCTGGCCGCCGATCCGACCGTCTTTTTTACCCTGATCCACAACGATCGAGTCGAGATCGGGTCTGCGCGGCATGAAAACCGCAGTTACGGCACGACCGACCAGAACCGGATCCTGAACCGTCATGACCCAGTTGCCCTCGAACTGATGCAGGTAGCCGTGGCGATTGCATACCGCCCAAGCCTCTTCGATCGATACCTCCTTCAGCCGCTGCAAAAGGTCATCGGACACTTTCGGCCGTCCGTCCGGAAAGCGTTCGCCTTTCCATAGCGGCGTGTAGCGGATCAGGTCCTCCTTGGAAAAGACGCCGACTTGCGCGGCGGCAAAGGAGGCGGTCAACAAAAGCAGCAAAAGGATCCTTTTTCGCATAGTCAATCCCTTTCCCAAATCAGCCGACTAAAATGCTGTTGCGCAACGGACGCTTGCTCCACAGCCGGTCCCAGGAGCGCTCTTCGTTCCACTCGTCGGTCGGAGCAAAATATTTATCCTGACCGCGCAAATGTTTTTTGATTTCCTCTTCCACCAGTTCGATTCCCAATCCAGGCCCGTTTGGAACCGTCACAAAGCCCTTGTTGATAATCGGCTTTTCGACACCGGTGACCAGCTTGTCGTACCAATCGTCATCCACGCTGTGGTGTTCGCAGACCATAAAGTTTTCGGTGGCTGCCGCAGCGTGCACCGAGGCAAACAGGGTAATCGGACTCCCCGCCATGTGCAGCGCCATGGCGATGCCGTGTTCCATAGCCAAGTCGCCGATCTTTTTGGTCTCCAGCAGACCGCCGGCCGTCGCCAAATCGGGGTGGCAAATAGCGATTGCCTTTTTTTCGAACAGGTCCATAAAGCCTTCTTTGAGATAAATATCTTCGCCGGTGAGAATTGGCGTTTTGCAGCTCTGGCGCAGCTTGACGTACTGATCAGTGAACTGCCACGGAATCATGTCCTCGTACCATGCGAAATTGAACTGATCGAGCGCTTGGGCAATTTTGATGCAGTCTTCGAGCGGAAAATGGCCGAAATGATCAACGGCGATTGGGATATCCCATCCCACAATGTCGCGTATGGTAGCTGCATAGTCCTGAAAGATTTTCAGTCCCTTCTCGGTAATGCGGATGCCGGTGAACGGATGCATGACGGTCGAGGTGTCGGGCATGCCGCTCGGCGCGCTGAGCGTTCCTTCGGTGCCTTTGAGCAGGCCGATGCCGATGTCCATTTTCAGAAACGTAAATCCGGCTTCGATGCGGGCTTTGAGGCGCTTACCCATTTCAACAGCATCGTTCGACGACGGCGTGTCGGCATACAATCGAATCTTGTCGCGGAATTTGCCGCCGAGCATCTGCCAGCAGGGTACGCCCCACGCTTTGCCCGCCAAATCCCAGCAGGCCATTTCGATCGAAACCACGCCGCCGGCTTGGCGCGCGTGGCCGCCGAACTGTTTGAGTTTACGGAAAATTTTGTCGATGTTGCAGGGGTTTTCGCCCAGAATGCGGCTCTTTAAAAACAGAGCATAAGTCGGACTGGCGCCGTCACGGATTTCACCGTAGCCGGAGATGTCCTGATTGGTGTCGATGCGGATGACGTAGCGTCGCCAATTTCCCGGACCCATGCGCACGACGCGCAAATCGGTAATTTTGAGCTGCGAGGGTTCTGAAGCGCGGCGGACGTTGTTTTGCACCGCTTCCAGGCTGTCGTCTTTGAGCAGCCCGCCGAATGTGCCGACGGCCGCACCGGCGCCGAGGGATTTGAGCCAGGTTCTGCGATTCATAACGTTACTCCCGAGCTTGTGGTCTATGCCGTGCAAAGGGTGGTTTATGTTTCCTTACGGCGTTGAAAGCCGCTGAATTGCAATAAACAGCTTACGGTAACAAGACCGCTTGCTTTCGCTTTCGCGCCCTCTGCTTTTCAATTCCCGCTTTCTTCGATCGGCTTTTTTTGCCAATAGTTCGCCAAAATGGATCCGGAGACATTCATCCACGGGCCGAAGACGGCCGGCGCCAAAGCGGCCGGAGCGCTCTTGAGCACGCTCATCGCCAGTCCGGAGGCCATGCCCGCGTTCTGCATGCCGACTTCGACGGCGATGGTGCGGCTGTCGCGTTCGTTTTGGCGCAGCAGCCGCGCCAAGCCGTAGCCGAGCGCATAGCCGAAAAGATTGTGCAATACCGCTGCGAGGATAACCGCCAAGCCGATACTCAGCAGCTTTTCGCTCGAACGGGCGGTGATGATGGCAATGATGAAGCAGATGCCGATCATCGACACCAACGGCAGCGCGCGATCCATCCAACGGTCGGATTTTTTCAGCAGCAGCTGAATGATCAGTTTGGCAAGGGCCGTGATGCCGATCAATGAAAAGCCGACAATGAGGCCGGTTCTCAACGGCTGTAGGGAGCCAAAGCCGGCTGCATCGATCAAACTGACGAGGGTTGCAAGTGCCAAAGCTGTCGACGTCAGGATGCCGAGCGTCGCTTTTTGCTGATAGAGTTTGACTTTGCTGTAGAGAATTTTGTTGGCGAACAAGCCGGCCGCGATCGGCACAATGATCATGTTGAGAATGGAGAGCATCATGGCGGTAAAATCGATCGGCACGAGTCTGCCCGCCAGAGTCTTCATAAGAAAGGGCGTCATAAACGGCGAGGCGAGTGTGGAGCAGGCGGTCATGGTGACCGATAGAGCGACGTTGCCGCCGGCTAAATAGGAAATGAGGTTGGAAGCGACGCCGCCGGGACATGAACCCACCAACACCACTCCCGCCGCCACTTCCGGCTCGAACTGCATCAGCGAGGCGATGGTCAAGCCGATCAACGGCATAATCGTATATTGGCCGACAAAGCCGATGAATACCGGAACCGGCATTTTGATTACTCGGCTAAAGTCGCCTGCACTTAACGTTGTTCCCATTCCAAACATAATGATCTGAATGAGGGGAACAATCAAAATTGAAAGATCTACACCGAACCAGACGCCGAAGAGTTTGGGAAAAAACAGCGATGCTGTTACGAATACAGCGACCCAAACGGTAAAAGCGTAGCTTTTTAACTTCGGATGACTGGAAAAAAAAGCCGCCAATGCGGCGGCTGAGGTGACGAGTGCAGCGGAGCCGGCCGGTTGCCGATGCATACCGTAGAAAATCAGAGCACCGAAGGCCGAAAGCAAGGCCGCAGCTGCTGTGAGTCGATGGAATAGATTCATACGATTCACCGGATCTGTAAGGAAACCTTCATAGCCGTTACGAAAGGATCAGTTTACATAAAAGTTCGGCGACGGATTGGGATGAATGCGCTGAAAACAAATCAGTGACGATTACGGCTCGAGTCCGTTGAGGTCGAATTCGAGCTTTTCCTGATCCGACATCAATTCGGCCCAGGTAACGGGACGGCCTTCATAGGCGGCTTTGCGACCCAACAGGGTGACGAGGTTGCTGCGCACGCTCGGCGCAACCGTCGGGTTCATAACGTCGCCGGCCGTGATGCTCTTATAAAAGGCCGCAATATTGGCCTCCGCCCCTTCGCCGTAGATGCCTTCCGTGGTACCGCCTTTGTAAAAATTGTCGCCGCGAATCAAAACCCTGCCGCCGTACTCGGTCTCCAACACACCCTTTGAGCCGAACATGCGGTTGCGGATGCCTTCGGGCTGCGTGCCGAACCCGTTGAACTGCCGCGAACTAAAGGTTACCGCGACATGGTCGGGATATTCAAAGACAAGGCTGAAATAATCATGGCAATACTTGGGACTGCGCATCAAGTGACCGCAGGTGCCCGCGGCTTTGACCGGCTCGCAATTCATGATCCACGACATGACGTCGATGGTATGGATGTTCTGCTCGGTAATGATGTCGCCGGAGAGCTCGCGGCTTAATCCCCATGCGCGCAGCCAATCTTCGGCGGAGGGTTTTTCCTTGTCGACGTACGGATGCATATGCGCAAAAGGCGTGTCGGCGTGATAGATCGCCTCGCCGAAGGCCAATTTGCCGAGCGCGCCCGCATGCACGCGCTTGAGCGCTTCGATGAAAAACGGGTTCGCCCGGGTTTGAAAGTCGACGAGAAAGACCAGACCCTTCTGCGCTGCTTTTTGTCCGCTCTGCTCGACGGTGCGGCAGCCCGGCACGTCGACGGCTATCGGTTTGGCCAAGTAAACGTGTGCGCCCGACTCCACTGCCTCGGCCGCCTGCTGCGGGTGAAAGTAGGGCGGACTCTCGATCGCAACCGCCTCGACTCCGGAAGCAAGGAGGCCGCGGTAACCATACAGACCCGTGAAGCGGCGATTCTTCGGGATGCCGAATTTGTCGCCGAACTCGTTGACCCGATCTGCAAAGTAGTCATGACCGGCATGGATTTCATAGCCGCCATGTTTCTTGAACAACTCCATAATCCACTGTCCTCGTCCGCCGCAGCCGATCAGGCCGAGCTTGATTCTGCTGTTGGCGACGGTGCCCCGCACCAGGTCCGGCTTGATGATCGTCAAAGACGCGGCTGCCCCGGCACCGACTAAAAAATCGCGTCGCGATAGATGATTTTCGAGCTTTGCTTCGCTCATATTTTTCCTCTAAAACATTTCAATCAACGATTAAAGATGGCCGTTAAAGATTTTCGTCGTCTGATTTAAACTGCCATTATAATGACGTAACCGGAGACCGGTGTGCTTGATTACCGGCGATTTTAGAAAACGTTTCAGCTTGAAAGGAATATAGCGTTTTTCCTATTAAAGCCAAAAAAATTTCAGATTTTGTATTATAAAATGCGCCCAAAACGCTTTGCATGGACAAAAATAATACTTGACTTCTTTAAATAGAGTTGCTATTATTAAAACGTTTCGAATAATTGGCGGAAGACAAATATTATATCATTAAAAATTAAAGATAAAATAAAATAGAACGTTTCGATGAATGCGACCATCAAAGACGTCGCCAAGCGGGCGGGAGTTTCCATTTCTACTGTTTCGCTGGTTCTGAACCGTAAAGGTTCGGTCTCGAAAGAGACGGAGCTTAAGGTCCTGCAGGCTGTCGAAGAACTGAATTTCCATCCCCAGCGAACCGCCCGCGGATTGGTCACCAAGCAAACCGGCAACTTTGGTTTTATCCTCAGCAGCGACCACTTTTCCCAAGCCGAGCCTTTTTACACCAAAATATTCCTCGGCACCGAATTCGAGGCTCGTTCACACGATTATTACATTCTTTTGACCACTGTCGAACCTTCGGTTTCCGCTAAAACGATGCCGCGCTTTCTGCTCGAGCGCAATGTCGACGGCGTCATTCTTGCGGGCGCCGTGCCGCGCGAGTTGGTTGATTACCTCGACAAAATCGCGCTGCCCTTTGTGTTGGTGGATTATTATTTTGCCGAGCGCAACGATTCGGTCGTTTTGATGGATAACGCTTCCGGAATCCGACAGGCGCTTGATCATTTGTTGGGGCTCGGACATAAAGAATTCGCCTTCATCGGCGGCGACATGCGCCATCCCAGTATGCAAAAACGCTGCAGAACCTTTCGCGCTTATCTTGAGGAGAAAGGCATTGTCCTGAATGAGGCGGCAATCGAATGCGATGATGAGAGAAGCGGCCCGGAAGCCGGTTTTGCCGCTGCGAATCGATTGCTCGACAAGGGGCTTTCCGTTACCGCCATCGTCGCCGCAAACGATGCCATGGCCGTCGGAGTTTTACGCGCCTGTCGCGACCGCAAGCTGCGCATTCCCGAAGACATCGCCGTGACCGGATTTGACAATGTCGAGTCGTCGATCACGGCGCGGCCGACGTTGACGACGATCCACGTACCCAAGGAAGAGATGGGCGCGGCTGCGGTACGCCACTTGGTCGATCTTATTCGCGGCGAACAAAGCCTCGGTATGCGCATCATTATGCCGGTCAGGCTGATTCCGAGAGAATCGACGCTGGGTGCCAAGAGCGGAACTTGATTTTAATTATTATTCATTCGCATCGACAATAAATGCAGTAAAGGAGGTGACCGGAAGAACATAAATAATTGAAGGTATGATTCGTAAGTAGTCAGTTAACCATTAACTGTAACGCGAGGGAAGACTATGAAGAAGCACGGGATTATTTTTTGCGCTGCCATTACGTTGACGTTTCTCCTGCTGCCGCAGTCGGCACAGGGGAATGTGGTCGTCAACGGGGGGTTCGAAAACGCCGAGACTCCGGCCTATTGGCAAAAAGAAAACGCGGCAGAAGCAACAGTTGAATGGGCGACCGATGAGTACCGTTCGCCGGAACGATCCCTCAAGATCTCGGACAGCGGCGGATCCGACGCGCCCGCCTGGGTTTCTCAGAACATGGCCACACTCAATTGGAATCCGACCAGCGGAATTCCGGCCAACATCGAAATCGAAGTCGGCGGCTGGGTTAAAACGCAGAACGTCAACACCAACCCCGCTGCTCAAGATGATAAAATCCTCCTCACCTTCAGCTTTTATTCTGCTTCTAATGCGCTCATCTTTGATCAGCCGATCGTTCTGCAAATTCCGCAGACTCAACCTTCCGTCGATTGGACGGAAATCAAAAACGATGTGCCCATCGTCTTGCCGACTGATGCGGCAAAACTGATCATCAAGTTTCAATTCGGTGCCAACGCAACCGGAACGGTATGGTTGGATGACCTGTTCATGCGCACGGCGCCGGGCGCTGCGGGCTGGATCGGCGATCTTTACAATGCCAATTTCGGTGTACCGCAAGGGTGGTTCTTCTGGAAAGATATGATGAGCGTGGGAGAGAAGGATTACGGCATAGTGACCATCACTGACAAATACGCTCATAAAGGCAAATATTCGTTGCGTGTCGCCGATACACCGGACAATCCGGCCGAGGTTGTAGCGATCTCTGACCGCAACCCGGTGCAACCCAATACGGAATATCTGGTGAAAGCTTGGGTCAAACTGGAAGGCGTCAATCCCAATCCGGAAAAGGATGTCGAAAAAGCGGTCTTTTTCACCGTCACCTATCACTCGAGCGCCGAAGGCTGGGCTGAGACACACGGTCAGGACTTTTTTGTCGTCGATCAATCGGCAAGCGATCGTGACTGGACGCTTTACTCTTTTCGTCTGAAAACCGGCGAGAACGACACGCGCCTGTCCATCCGCGCCAGAATGCAGCATCAGGCTGTCGGCAATACCTATTGGGATGATATCGAGATCATTCCCATCGCTCAGGTTAACCCCGGCTTTACTTTCGAAAATGCGGAGGTCCCTGCCTATTGGGAGAAGGCAAACCACTCCGGCGCAACCGTAGCTTGGTCAGACGAGGTCTACCGGTCGCCTCAACGCTCTCTGATGATTTCAGATGCAAGCGGGGATGATGAGCCGATGTGGCGCACCAAAGTGAACATGGCCACGCTTAACTGGAACCCGACCACCGGCATCCCGGCCAACATTGAAATCGAAGTCGGCGGCTGGGTCAAGACCGAGAACGTCAATGCCAATCCGACTTCCGACGCGCAACGGATCCAGCTGATCTATACCTTCTATGATGAAGCCGGTAAGATCATCTTTGACCCACCGGTGGTCATTCCATTTCCCCAATCGCAGGCTTCAGTCGATTGGACGGAAATCAAAAACTCTTCGCCGATCGTCCTGCCTGTGCCGGCGGCCTCGATGTCCATCCAGTTCAAGTTCGGCGCCGAAGCCACCGGTACTGCATGGCTGGATGATATTTTTATGCGTACTGCTCCCGGGGCTGAAGGCTGGATCGGCGATCTTTACAACGCCAATTTCGGCGTGCCGGAGGGCTGGTTTTTCTGGAAGGATAACATGAGTAACGGTGCCAAGGATTTCGGCATCGTCACCATCACCAAAGATGCCGCGCACACCGGCGAGCACTCGCTGCTGGTAGCCGATACGGCAGATAATCCCGCTGAAGTCGTGGCCATCTCTGATCGCCTGCCCATCAAAGGCGGTACGCTCTATACCATTGAGGCGTGGGTTAAAACCGAAGGGGTAGTGACCAACCCCGAAAAAGACGTCGAAAAGTCGATCTTTTTCACCGTCACTTATCATACGGACGCTGAAGGCTGGGCGGAAATCGGCGGCCAGGACTTTTTCGTCATCGACCAGACCGTATCGGACAAAGACTGGACTTGGTACGCTTTTACTCTCATTACTCCGGAAGACGCCAAACGCATGTCGATCCGCGCGCGTCTGCAGCACCAAGCGACCGGCAACGTTTATTGGGACGATTTTGCCGTGCTTGAAGGCAACACGACACAGGTCAACGGTCGGCCGGTGGAGCTGCCCGTACGCTTTGAACTGGCGCAAAACTATCCGAACCCCTTCAACCCGACGACGACAATTCGTTTTGCGCTCGCAGAGTCGCAGCCCGTGCGGCTCGAGATCTATAATCTGCTCGGTGAAAAGGTGCGCACGCTGCTCGACGGCAAGATGGAGGCAGGCATCCATTCCTTGACGTGGGACGGTCGTGGAGACGACGGCGCACTTTTGCCCAGCGGCAACTATTTCTATGTGTTGTCCGCCGATAAGGCAAAATTGACTCGCCGCATGACGCTGCTTAAATAAGAATCAAGGGAGCCGATACGCGTGTCGGCTCCCATGTTATTCACCCGGAATGATTGGAAATGTAATATGAAGCGCATTGCTTTCTTCCTTCTTATCCTCTTGGCTGAACCGGTTTTCTCCGGATCGACCGGTAAGATCGTCGGCAAAGTGACCGATGCCGACACCGGCGAGCCGTTGCCGGGCGTCAATGTGGTCATTGAAGGCACCACGCTGGGCGCAGCTACGGACCTTAACGGTGAATTTTTTATTCTGCGTGTACCGCCCGGAACCGTCACGGTGAGCGCCTCGATGATCGGTTACCAGACGCTCAAAATTGAGAGTGTGCGCGCATCAATAGATAAAACGACTGAACTTAGGTTTGCCCTCAAGCCGATTGCTCTCGATTTGGGAGAAACCGTGACCATCGTTGCGGAACGACCGCTGATCGAACGCGATCTGACCTCCACGACGGCAACCGTAGGCTCCGAGGTTATCAGTCGTCTGCCGGTGGAAACTCTGCAGGATGTCGTCAACCTGCAGGCCGGTGTCGTCGACGGCCATTTTCGCGGCGGCCGACGCGGTGAAGTGGCCTATCTGATTGAAGGTATCCCACTTAATGACGCCTATTCGGGTGAAAATGCATTGCAGGTGGAAAACAGCGCTATTCAGGAGCTGCAGATCATCAGCGGTACCTTTAACGCCGAATACGGCCAAGCGATGTCGGGCATTGTCAACGTCGTTACCAAAGAGGGCGGCGAGGCTTACCACGGCACTCTAAGCGCGTATGTGGGCGATTACGTTAGCCCCAATAACTCGATCTTTGAAAACATGAACGTTTTCAATCCCACCTATAATTTAGACGCTTCAATAAGCGGACCGTTGCCCCGCTTCGGCAACAAGCTGACGTTTTTTGCCTCGGGCCGCTACTTTGATACCGAAGGACATATTTACGGGAAACGGGTTTTTCTACCTTCCGATTCTTCCAACTTTCCCAGTACCGATGTGCGCGACTGGTACATCGAATCGTGGGGTGCAGGCCATCGGTTTTCCTCTGATGAAGAATTCAACCGCCTTGCCGACAGCATCCGCACCCGTGCGTCCTATGTGCCGATGAACCCAAACCGTCGCTTGTCGGGTCAATTCAAACTGGTCTTTAGGCCGAATCCGTCACACAAACTGGTCTACGAAGGACTCTATCAGCAGCAGAACTATCGTGAATATGATCATGCCTTCCGCTATAATCCGGACGGCGATTATCGTCGTCGCCAAAAAAGCAGGCATAACAGCCTTAACTATACTTACGTTCTTAGCAACCGCACTTTCTTAACAGCCAAAGCGGCAGAGTTTATAACCGATTATCGCCAGTCGGTATATGATGATCCTTATGACCGGCGCTATGTCAATCCGCAGCTGCTCAGAGCGGCAAGCGGGTCGGCATTTGTCACGGGCGGTCAAAAAATGTGGCATTTTTACCGAACTACGACGACAACGCTCGGCCGCCTCGATTTGACGTCTCAAGTTACAAATGTTCATCAAATCAAAGCGGGAGCAGAGTTCAGGCGGCATCGATTATGGCTGCGTGCCTTTGAAATACGTCTCAACCGCGATACCAATTGGAAACCCTACATTCCGGAAGAGACCAAGAATGTTCAGAATAACGATGAATACCGATTTAATCCGACTGAATTTGCTGCTTATATTCAGGACAAAATAGAGCTCAGTTATATGGTTGTCAACGCCGGTGTTCGCTTTGACTATTTCGATTCGGACGGTCGCGTACCGGAAGAGTTTTTGCAGCCGAATCGAGCGAGCCTGCTGCCGGCCAAACCGACGTCCCAGATCAGTCCGCGTTTCGGCATCTCTTATCCCATTACCGATCGAGGCGCCATCCATATATCCTACGGTCACTTTTTTCAGATTCCCAATTTCGAGTATCTTTATGTAAACCCCGATTTCGAGCTTTATGCGACGAGTGATTACGGCAGCACCAATCCGCCGGAACGCCTGCCGAATACCATCGGCAATGCGGAGCTCAAGCCGCAGCGCACGACCATGTACGAGATCGGACTGCAGCAGCAGCTCGGTGCCGATATATCACTTGACTTGACCGCTTACTTTAAAGACATCCGCAACTTGACCGGTACGGAGATTCTATACAACATCAACGGCATACGCTACGCCCGATATATCAATCGCGATTACGGCAATGTAAAGGGGCTGACGGTTTCATTCGAAAAGCGCATGCGGCAAGGGCTGGCCGCGACGGTAGACTATACCTATCAGATCGCTAAAGGCAATGCCTCAGATCCGGCTTCTGCATTTTTGGATGTTCAGGCCGGGCGCGAGCCGCAGAAACAGCTTGTGCCGTTGAACTGGGACCGCACTCATAGTCTCAATGTTTCTGCAACCCTGGGCGATCCGAACAAACAGGCCCTCAGCCTTATTGCCAAATTGGGCAGCGGTCTGCCCTACACGCCCACGGAACAGAACGTCCGCACCGCAGTCGAAAACAGCGAGCGCAAGCCGTCCTTCTACAATGTCGATCTGCATGCTTTTCGGAATTTTCCGATCGGACGGCATGAGATGACGGTTTTTATACGGATTTTCAACTTGTTCGATCGAAAAAACGAAAATGAGGTTTACAGCGATACCGGCCGGGCCAATTATTCGATAAGCGCCGCCCGCTCCGGTACGATTTTCGGTCTCAATACGCTCGAAGAATACATACGTCGCCCTGATTTCTATTCGCCGCCGCGGCAGGTCATTTTCGGCGTTTCTTATCAATTCTAAGCGGAATGAACATATGAGCAGGAAGCAGATTCATCATCTTTTGACCGCCTTGCTGCTTTGCACTGTTTCGGCGCAAGGGCAGCGCAAACCGGATCCCAACGTCGGCAGTTTGGAACATACCCGCTGGGGCTTAATGGACGGCAACCTGGTGCGCACCGTCTTTGCCAATCATGGCGAGATTGCCAACTGGGACGAGAAAGCGTGGCCTTCGGGAGAATGGCCCAAGGGTTCCGGCCATACTTATGTGGACGGCGTGGCGCTGGTGGTGGCGGCGCCGATCGTCGATGCCGCCGGTCAATATCGACACTCGGTCGTCACACGGTACCGGGAAGACATGGACGTCTCCCCCGAAGGGATTCCGTGGGGATTTGCCCCTCTGCCGGGCTACTTTAACCCCGACCCCAAAGTCAACGTCAACAATTCGCCGGCCGTCAGCAACGATCCCAATACCTGGCCGACATTTTGGCCTGACAAAGATTCGGATTGGGCTGGCCAGTGGAACGGTTTTTTCGGTAAGGGGAAAACGAACGCCGACTTGGAGGCGTATGCCGTGTTCGACGACGATCCCGACGAGGAATTCCTGTTCTATCCCGATCCGACCGACTCGTCGCGGCGCGGTTTGGGGTTGGAGGTCGCCTTTCGACTCTTTCAGTGGAATCAGGTGTTGGCCCAGGACGTCATCTTTGCCATCTATTTCATTACCAATGAAGGCAAAACAAACTATGACAGCACCTACTTTGCCTTTCACATCGACTGGGGCATCGGCGGCCATGACGATTCGGCCGACGACTGCGGCAACTACGACTTGGATCTCGACATCGCATGGGCTTTCGACGGCAACGGTTACGGAAGCCCTTACAACTGGTCGCCGGTGGGCGTGGCCGGATTCGCTTTTCTCGAAAGCCCCGGCATCTTTGGCGACGGACAGGATAATGACGGTGACGGCCTAATCGACGAACGGCGCGACAATGGCCCGGGCGTTTGGCTTGACAGCTATCCTTACGGCATTGCCGATGTGGAAGCGTTCAAAAAATTTTATCCCAATACCCAACTGCGACCGCACTGGTCAGGTGATGAAAACATAAACTGGGATTCTTACCTCGATTTGAATGAAAACGGCGTCTGGGATTTTGGGGAACCGCTCCGCGATGACCTCGGCGAGGACGGGCTGGGGCCCAATGATCCCAATTATCCCGGCCCGGATGAGGGAGAAGGCGACGGCATCCCGACGCCCGGGGAACCGGATTTCGGTTTTACCGATAAGGATGAATCGGATCAGATCGGTTTGACCGGCTTTAACGTCTTTGTGCTGCACGAATACAAGATGGAAAACGACGAAGCCTACTGGAAAGGGCTCGTCTCGGCGCCGCCGCCGCGTGACAAGTTGGTTCAGAATACCAATCTCGGTATGTTCTTCAGCTCGGGTCCGTTTCGTTTGGAAGCGGGCGAAACCCAGTTCTATTCGATGGCGCTGCTGTTCGGGGAAGACCAAAAACAGCTGGCGCGCACTAAAAAGACGATTCAGCAGATCTATAACGCCAGCTACCGCTTTGCCAAGCCGCCGGAAAAGCCGAGGGTCACGGCCGTTGCCGGCGACCGTCGCGTGGTGCTCTATTGGGACGACAAAGCGGAAAGCTCCTGGGATCCGTTTCTGCAGGAATATGATTTTGAGGGCTATCGCATCTATCGAACCACAGACCCCGAGTTCCTTGAGGCGCAAATAATCACAAACGCTTACGGCAAAAAAATACTCAAGCAGCCCATTGCGCAGTTCGATTTGAAGAACGGCATTAAAGGGCTCCATCCGATAGATGTGGACGGCATCAAGTATTACCTGGGAGATGATACCGGCCTACGCCATTACTTTATCGACACAGATGTAAAGAATGGTCAAACTTATTACTACGCCGTAGTCTCCTACGACCGCGGGCACGTCGAAACAAGCGCAACGGGCGAGTTGGCCGGCATTCCGCCGAGCGAATCGCCGAGCATCATCAAGATGAGCGCCGCAGGAGTGATCGAGTTCATGGACATCAACACGGCGGTTGTTACACCTCAGGCGCCGGCAGCCGGTTATGATCCGCCGCACTTGGCTGACGGTGTGCACCTGGAAGGCCCGGCCACTGGGTCGATCACCGTCGAGCTTCTCGATCCTACGGCGCTGCGCGACGGCCATGAATATCAAATTCAATTCAAGGACACGACGCGATTCGGCCAGGAAGCCAATCCTTGGTACAGCCTGAAGAATCTCACCACGGGGGAGCTGCTCTTCGAGGATGAACGCCTCGAGGGCGGCAAAGCGCTCTCGCCGGTGGCGGAAGGGCTGGCCGTCAGCATCGTCAATGACACCAAGGTAAAAGTAGATGAGGCGGCCACCGGTTGGGTAGAACCGCGCAGCGACGTCTGGTTCCGCGTCGGCATCGACAGCAGTCTGCTCGGCCGCCATGTCGACTATCCTGCCGATTTTGAGATCCTATTTTTCGATCACTCGGCGGATACCTCCAAAGCGTTGCTGTTCGGACAAAAAGCAATTCCTGTTAATTTTATGATCAACAATGTTACTGAAAATCGCCGGATGGAATTTTTGGTTACCGATAAAGACCGTGACGGCAGTTTTACACCGGGGGATCACGTAACGATCCTCATTGGCAACAGGCTGGGAGAACCGCTGAGCGAGCCGCGCTCCAAATTTAAAACTTCTTGGGCCGTCTTTTGGGAGGCCGGGAGTCCGGCCGCTCCACGCCCCGGCGACGTTTTCCGCATTCATACAAGCAAACCTTTCCGCAACGGCGAGACGGCGCGCTTTACAGTACGAAGCGGGCGGATGGTCCCGGACATGGCCAAGAATCAATTGGATCGGATTACGGTCGTTCCGAATCCCTATCGTGCCGCCGCATCTTGGGAAAGCCGTAGTCCTTTTCAATTCGGTCGCGGCGAGCGAAAGATCTACTTTAACAACCTGCCGCAAAAATGTACGATTCGCATTTATACGGTGCGCGGCTATCTCGTGGATACCATCGAGCATGACGGCATCGCCGAGAACGGCTCCGAAGCCTGGGATCTGCTCAGCAAGGACGGTATGGAAATCGCCTACGGCGTCTATCTTTATCATGTGGATGCACCGGGGGTCGGAACCTATGTCGGCAAGTTTGCGGTGATCAAGTAAGGCAGGATGGAAGGATTATGGATAAAATCAAAAATCGAGTCGGTTTTGCAGCGGCACTTTGCCTGCTTTTTTGCGGAGCGGCAGCTGCCGCCGATGTTTCCAAGGTCGGCATTACGGCGGCGCCCTTTTTAGAAATCGGCGCGGGTGCCCGGCCGCTCGGCATGGGCGGTGCTTTTGTCGCCACTGCCGACGACGCCGGCGCGCTCTACTGGAATCCCGCCGGACTCACTGCTGTCCGCAACATAGAGCTGCTCTTTACCAACAGCAGCTGGCTCGCAAATATCAAATACAATTTTGCCGGAATCTGTTTTCCTGTTGCCGGAGTGGGCAGTTTGGGTGCTTTTATTACCACTCTGAATTACGGCGACATGGCGGTGCGTACCACGGATCAGCCTGAAGGGACCGGAGAAATTTTCAGCGCTTCGGACCTGGCTGTCGGTGTGAGCTATGCGCGAGCCCTGACCGACCGCTTTACCATCGGTTTCAATGCCAAGTACATTCATCAATCCATTTGGCATGAGCGGGCGCACGGGATAGCGGTAGATTTCGGCACTCTGTTTGTAACCGGACTTCACGGGCTGCGCATCGGCGCTTCCCTGCTCAATTTCGGTACCGATATGCGCATGGAAGGCAAAGATCTGCTGGTGTTCTATGACGTCGATCCCTACATCATCGGCAATAACGACCGTGTTCCGGCTAATCTGCAGACAGAACATTGGCCGTTGCCTTTGACTTTCCAATTCGGGCTGGCGATGGACGTTCTCGATGACGGCTTTCATCGGCTTACACTGGCCAGCGATGCGGTTCATCCTTACGACAATACCGAATCTGTCAACCTTGGAGCCGAGTATGCCTTCCGCAAAATGTTTTTCCTGCGCGCCGGCATGCGCGACCTTTTCCTGCGCGATGGAGAGGGAGGAGCATCCTTCGGCGCGGGATTCCACCTTCGCCTGCTCGGCAATATGAACCTGCGGATCGACTACGCGTATGCGAATTTCGGTCGGCTGGACAATGCTCAGCATCTTTCCTTGACCTTAAACCTTTAGCAACATGAATCGACATGATGAAAATGAAAAACCAGCCGTGGTTCTCACCCGCCTCACGATTATGTATGCAGTAAGCCGGACCGATTGGCGCTCATGGAGATTATTCGCTGGGATTGTTCTCCTGGGGCTGCTGAACGGATGCAAAACCGAAAAAAGCGACATGAGGCAATCTTTGGTCTATTGGCCGGCTGCCAATGTCCAGGAAATCGCACTGGCGAGGCAGGCGGCTGAAGAATGGAATCGTCTTCACCCCGAACTGCCCGTTAAAGTTCAACCGATACCGGAGAGCCAATCAACCGAAGAGGTGCTGCTCGCTGCTGTCGTGGGTAAGACTACTCCGGATATCTGTTCGAACATTTGGCCGGGAATCGTCGGGCAACTCGTGCGTGCCGGTGCCGTCATTCCGCTCGATCAGTTTGCCGATTTCGACTCAGTCATCACTGCTCGACTGCCGGAAGCCCAAATCGAGCCATATCGCTATCAGGACGGGCGGTTTTATCAAATGCCGTGGAAAACCAATCCAATTATGCTGGAATACAATGTGAGCATGCTGAAGGCGGCAGGATTCGATCGGCCGCCCGCCACTTACTCGGAGTTTTTTGCCGTGGCGGAGCAGATCACCCGCGACCTTGACGGCGATGGAGATAACGACCGCTGGATGATGGCCGTCGACATCAATGTAAAATGGTGGCTGCGGTATTTTGATTTCTATACATTTTACATCGCCGCTTCAAAGGGGGAAACGTTGATCCGCGATCGAAAGGTATGCTTCGAAAATCAAGCTGCCGTAGAGGTGTTTCGCTTCTTTCAGGAAGGCTTTCGCCGCGGTTATTTCCCCAAAGCTCACTTTCAGCAGGATCCGTTCCTGGCCGGATTGGTTGCCGTGCATGTAACCGGCCCTTGGAATATTGATCATTTGAATAGATATAAGCCGGAAGGTTTCGAATTCGATTATGCGCCGATTCCGGTTCCGGACGGACATGAGGGGCCGGTCATGACCTACGGCGACCCGAAGAACATTGCAATCTTTACGACATGCCGCAACCCGAAAGCGGCCTGGCAATTCGTCAAACTCTTGGTCAGCAAAAAACAGGATTTGATGCTTCTGCAGCTGGCCAGTCAAATCCCCATCCGCCGCGATATGTTTGAGGATGTCGATTTTGCCGCTTTTTTCGCGGCACATCCCAAGCTGGAACGGTTTGCCCTGCAGGCGCCGTTTACTCGCGGTGTAGATCCGGATCCCGAGCTGCGAGAAATTTTCGACGCCATCTCCCAAGAATTCGAAGCCTGCTGCATTTTGGGGCGACGCTCGCCCGAAGAAGCGGTTCGTCGTGCCGCAGAGCGGGCGCGGGAAATTCTGCAATAGAACCTGAATGGACAGGGTGGTGCGATGAGCTTGTTTTCTTCCCAACAACGCAGCGGCTATTTGCTCATGGCGCCTTATTGGCTCCATTTCCTCTTTTTTATGGCTTATCCGCTGACTTTTTCTTTGATTTTGGTTTTTCACAAATGGGACATCTACACGCCCATGCAATGGGTCGGGCTGGGTAATTTTGCCCGGCTTTTTCGTGACGAACTTTTTTTCCAGGCCATCTTGAATACACTTCTGTTCTTAGCCATCCATATTCCGCTGCAGATCGTCTTTGCTTTGTTCTTTGCCGTGCTTCTCAACCAGAATATTCGCGGCAGAGGCTTTTACCGCGCCGTATATTTTTTGCCGGTCATTGTCTCCGGTGTCGTCGTTTCGGTTTTGTTTCAGCAGCTCTTTTCGCAGGAAACCGGGGTCCTCAACACAATTCTCTTCAAACTGGGATTGCCGAAAATTCCCTGGCTCAGCAGTCCAGAATGGGCTATGCCGTCCATTGCCGTCATGGCTACCTGGAAGAACATCGGATTTTATATTGTCCTTTTCTTGGCCGGGCTGCAGACTATCCCGACATCGCTTTATGAATCGGCGCAGATCGACGGTGCCACTTCCTGGCAGCAGTTCCGTCGCATCACGCTGCCGATGCTCAACCCAACAATGCTGTTGGTCATCATTCTATCCACTATCGGCGGATTCAGTCTGTTTATAGAGCCCTACATTCTCACAGGCGGCGGTCCCATGAATCGAACCCTTTCGGCCATGCTTTACATCTATAAACAAGCGTTCTATTTCAATCGCATGGGTTATGCCGCTACGCTGGGCTTCTTTTTTGCGCTGATCATTTTCGGCGTTGTGCTGGTGCAGCGCAAGGTCGTCGAGCGGGAGGTTTGAAGATGAAAAAGCTGTGGATTTATCTTATGCTCTCTCTGGGCGCAATCGTTTTTCTCTATCCGTTTGTGTGGATGGCATTGGCTACGGTCAAGCCGGAGATGGAGATTCTGGCGTTCAACCCGATCCCTTCCCGCCTGACGATCGAGAGCTATCGTCAGGTAGTAACCAAAATTCCCATCTTTCGTGCCCTTTTGAACAGCCTCCTGGTCAGCACCTTGATCACCGCTTCGGTCCTTTGCTTCAGCTCTATGGGGGGGTATGCCCTGGCGCGGCTCAACTTTCGCGGCAAAACCGTCATGTTCGCCGTCATTCTGTTCACGATGATGATCCCGTTTCAGCTCACGCTCATTCCGATGTACATTCTTATGGTCAAGCTGCATTGGACGGATACTTATTTGTCGCTCATCGTACCGAGTATGATCAGCGGTTTCGGGATCCTGTTGTTCCGGCAGTTTTTCCTTACCCTGCCGCAAGAGCTGATTGACGCGGCACGCGTTGACGGATTATCGGAGCTGCAGATCCT
>JAPDQV010000002.1:182819-214947 GCA_034505495.1 candidate division KSB1 bacterium
GTTGTCCAAGCCGGTGATCATCACCGTCGGCATTATCAGTTTTATGAATAGCTGGAATGAAGCTCTTTGGCCGCTGATTGTTATCCGCAACCAATCTCTGATGACCATGCCGCAAATGGTGACGCTCTTTACCGTCGGCGGCTTAGCCGAGTCGCAATTAGGCGTCAAGCTGGCCGCCGCCATGATTCTCGCTCTGCCGATCGTGATTGCCTATGCTTTTTTCCAAAAATATTTTGTCGAAAGTATTGCCGGAACGGGCCTCAAAGGATAAAGAGCATGCGTGGGTTGCTTTTTCAACTTTTTCTTTTGTTATCCGCCTGTAGCCGCCAAGAGATCGCCGTCAATCTTGCGCATTTAAATAGCTTATGCAGCCCGATGCGATTGAATGGGAGGCTCTGCACCATCGTACACATTTATGCTGATGCACCCGACTATAGTCCTACAGATGCGGCCGAAGAGGGGATCGCTTGCGTCGACGATGTCGCCCGCGCCGCCGTTGTTTATATGAAAGCTGCGGAAAAGGGGCTGTCTGTCGATTTCGATCGCTTAAAGGGACTGCTGCGGTTCGTTCTGTTTATGCAGACCGAGGACGGCGAGTTTTACAATTTTATCGATCGGCAGGGTTTTGTCAATACAGACGGCCCTACCAGTCGCAAATCCTTCGCCTTTTGGGCAGCCCGGGGCTATTGGGCGCTCGGCGAAGGATATACCTTTTTTCGATTTCGTGATCGCGACTTTGCAGATTCTCTCAAAACCGCTTTTCTGCGCTGCAAAAAGCCGATCAGCAACTGCCTCCAATATTATGGAACTTTTTCATACATCGGCGGGCGCCGCTATCCTGCTTGGCTGCCCCAGCGTCATGCCGCAGACGCCGCCTCGGAACTGTTGCTCGGCTTGGCTGCATTTCTGCGGGTCGAAATGGATCCCCTTCTTGCCGAGCAGGCGCGGAAACTGGCGGAAGGGATTGTTCTTATGCAGATCGAAGAACTAAAGGAATTGCGCGGCGCCTACGAATCCTGGCCCGGCGTTTGGCACGCGTGGGGAAATGCGCAAGTACAGGCTTTGTCGGTTATGGCCGGTCTGCTCAAAGACGAGCAGCTGAAGGAGGCGGCTGTTTCCGGAGGCGATTTTCTCACTCGACTGGCCGTCGGGCATCCGGTTTCTGCCTATGAATTCGAAAACGACCGGTTCATCGTCTACCCCCAAATTGCCTACGACGTCAGAACCACGGCGCTCGGCCTCTTGGAGCTTTATCGGCTCACCGGCGATGAGCGCTATGCAATTCTTGCTGCGCTGTCGGCCTCTTGGCTGACCGGTTTCAATCTCGCCCGTGAAGCAATGTACGATCGTGCGACCGGCCGTGTCTACGACGGCATCGACCCTGAGGGCGTCAACCGGAACTCCGGCGCGGAATCGACGATCGAGGGGCTGCTGACGTTACTCGAAATCGGCGCCGAGCCGCGCGCCGCCGCTTGGTTGGGGGCAAAACCGGTCGCTCCGGTTTCATCACTGTTCCAAACTAATGAGGCAAACATCCGCCTGCAGACATCTGCAGGTCGAATCGAGATCAAAAAACGAAGCGCCGAATCAACATTAGAGATCTCATGGGAAAAATACGACTAACGCTTCTGCTCCTCATGCTTATTGTCTTCTGCAGCCGTCACGAACAAATTGATGTTCTGGTGCGTGTCGGGAACCGCATCGTCACCGTCGACGATCTGACGTTACGCGCCGAGTTCAGCCCTGAGCGCTTTCTCGCCGATCGTGAATTAACTCGAGAAGAACTGTTGGAAGCGCTCATCGATGAGAAGCGGCTGGCAATGGCCGCTGAAAAGCGCCGGCTGCACCGCGATTCGTATCTGCAGCAGCTGATCGAATTTGCCGAAGATTTGGCGATTATGCGCGAGCTGTTTCGCGTGCAGGTAGCCGATCGAGTTCGCCTTCAGGGCGAGCAGATCGAACAAGCGCTCAATTGGAGCCGTCAAGAACGCAGGATTTCTTACCTCGCGTTCTTAACCATCGAAGAGGCGGAAAAGTGCCGCTCTATTTGGGAAGGAAATTCGCTGAGCGAAACCCTGCGTCGACTGGGGCGCATCGATGCCGATACCTTGGCCTATCAGCGCGTTGTGAAATGGGGTGAGCGGGAAGGACCTTTGGAGACGGCCGTCTTTTCCCTCGAAAAAGGCCGAATTTCGCCGGTAGTGCAGGACGACGGTCGCTATTACCTGCTGCGGCTGGATGATGTCCGCTATAGCGTCGAGGCAGGCGAATATGCCGAGGCGAGACGTCGTACTGCAGTGGAGCATATTCTTCGGGTGCGCGAGCAAAGTCGACTCAGCCGTCTTTATGTCGCTGAATTTATGCAACGGCAGGCTGTACACTTCGACGAGGCTCTTGTTCGACGTATCATCGATGTGTTGACGCCGATTGCTTTGCAGGAATCGAAACCGACCTCGGTATTCCGCGAGGTCCCGCTCTCGGAATCAGCGTGGGAACGCGCTCGAAGAGAATTGCAGTCTATGCAAAGCAGAGAGCTTGTGCGTTTCAACGGCGGCCGGCTGACGGTCCAAGCGTTCCTGCAGAAATGGTCGGCTTATCGGTTTCCCATTGACCGATCATCGTCTCGTGCCGTCGCCCGCAGTCTCAATGATCAATTCAGCCTGGTGATACGTGACCACCTTTTAACGCGCGAAGGCAGGCGGCGTGGTCTGCAAAAGAGTTCGGCGGTTCGGCAAGACCTGGCGCGGTGGCGGGACCATTATCTGGCGGAAGCCTTGGCGGAGCAGATAGGCCTAAAGAGGCTCCCTGTCGTACTCGACTCGCTGCGGCAGGTCTGGCCCGTTCAGGTCGACAGCTCCCGCTTTTCGCATGTAGAGTTGACCGACATCCCGTTAATAGGATTGCGGCCTGGACAATACGCTTCGCGCGTTACACCGCCTTGGCCGTCTTTTTTTAAAGAAAAATGACAAGAGATGCTTAGTAGTTCTAAAAAGATTTCTGCTGTTGTTTTCGCCTCACTTCTGCTGCCCGGTTGCCGGCAAAATTGCAATCTCGACCTGGACGAGCATTTCAGCGGCAGATACGGCCAAGTCGAAGTCGGCGGCCCCTATGTCGGCATGGAGTTTCATCACAGCCGTCCCTTGCCGTCGCGAATCAGCTTTTACTATCCGGTTGCCAACAGCCTCGATCTCAGCACTGACTATTGGCGCCGCGATCTTTCGTTGCCGTTGCAGATCGAGATCAGCTGCAGCCGCCGGGTTGCACGGTTCGGCCTCGAGCCGGCAGAATATCGTTATAGCCCTCATTCGGTCACTTTTCAGGACACTCTTTTGGGGTGCCGCATTGAACTGAGTTATGAATTCGCCGATCTGCCGACGGCCGTCGTGACATTGTCAGCGGACCCTCTGTCCGCACAGATCGATTCCTTGGAGATCGCTTTTTTGCTCGATCCCACGCTGCGTACGTGTCACACCTACGCCGTAAAGTCGCCGACCGCCGTCCTCTCGGACGCCGACAGCAGACTGGCCTGTGCTTATTATGACGATGCGGAGACAGACTCCGCGGCCGTGTTCCTGCTTTCTCTCAATGGCTTTGATTTTCGGGAACCTTTTACCTCTTCGCTCCAAACCGTCGATTCGGCTATATTGAAAGCGCGCTTTCGAACTTGCGCTTCTGCGGGCAAGCCGGTGCGCTCCCGCTGGCTGATCGGATCGTGCCGGCGAAACGAGCTGCTGCAGATTCTTGAGCGAGTCGGCCAAGAGTGGGTGAAAGGTGTGAATCGTCTGGAACAAAAGATTCTCGACGAAATCAGGAGCGCCGACTTTGTCACACCTGATCCGGTCATAAACAAGACGATGCGTTGGTCAAAGGCGACCGTCGTTGCCCTGCACCACTACATGGACGGCCGGTTGGTTCCTATGCCGTGTCCCGCGGAGTACAATTTCTTTTTCACCCACGACTTTCTGCTCACCGGCTTGGGAGCCGGCGTTTATAGCCGCGAATTTCTGCAAAACGGTTACGATTTCCTCCTTTCGAAAACCGAGTCCGACTCGCTTTTGCCGCATGCTTATTACTGGAAGGACGGCCGTTACGTCACCGAAAAGTGTGCTGCAGACAATTGGAATCACCTTTGGTTTATCATCTCGGCCGGAACCTACCTCAAACACACCGGCGATCGGGAAACCATAGGGCGGCTCTATCCCGTACTACAAAAGAGTCTGCGCAGTGCCTTGCAGAATTTGGGTGATGATCGTCTGATGTATTCCTCGCGGCCCGATTGGTGGGACATCGGCAACCTTTACGGCGCGCGCGCCTACCTGACGGTATTGACAATTCGCGCCCTGCAGGAGTTCGTATCGCTTTCCTGGATGATTGGTGCGTCCTGTCCTGATGATTCTCTCCTCGGCCTGGCGGAAAGCATGAAGACTGCTCTGACGCAAAAACTGTGGTGCGACGAACTCGGCTATTTAATAAACGGCCTCGACCGCGCTTCGCTCGATTACCATTACTATTCCGGTTCTCTGCTCGCCTGTCTATTCGATGCAATCGATGACGGGAAAAAACTGCTTCTGATTAATACAGCCCGGCAAAAGCTCTTCGATCCAAGGCTCGGCATTCGCAACGCCTGGCCGCCGGATTTTCACAAATTGATCAAAGTTTATCGCTTCAACGGTTTGGAAGTAGGTCTGCCGTATTATTACTTTAACGGCGGCATTTGGATGCACGGCAATGCATGGTATGCCTTGTCGCTTATTGAGGCCGGTCAAATTGATGAAGCTGTGCAGTTTGTAAAAGCGATCATGACGCCGGATGGCGTGCGAAACAGCCCTAAAGGGCAGCCCTCTTTCTACGAATATCGAATGTCTGATCCAACGGATTCGCTTTACGGCGCCGTCGACAAACCAAACTTTCTTTGGGCGGCCGGTTGGGCAATCCAAACGCTTTACAGACTTGCCGGTCTGCGCCTTGATCCATGGCAGATCAGCTTTTCAGCTCATCTGCCGTTTGGATGGAAGCAGATAGAGTATGAACTGCTGCTTTACGGCACCCTTTGCCGCGTCCGCTGCAGCGGCAACGGCAGATTTTTCCGTCGCATCGAAATCGACGGGCAACAAAGCTGCTCGGCTGTGTTGAACCGCCCGGCGAAAAACATCTTGCTGCAGCGCGGAAAGCCGATCGTTCCCTATCTGGCCGCCGTAACCGGTCGTTTGCAAACCGTTTCCTATCACCCGCATGACCGCTGCCTTGTGATTGAGACGGCTTATGTCACTGGACAAGCTGTTCGCCTGACGGTCGTTTCACCTTGGCCGCTGCAGCGAATTCTGGTCAACGGCAAGGAACCAAATCAGGTCGCCGCCTGGAAAGAAGAGGAAGGAGCCTATGCAATAAAAATCGAAAACACTTGTCGTTCGACCTCGGAACGTTTTTCACTGTTTTTCTGAACCAACGAAAGGAAACTAAGAATCGATGAACGAACTGGGTCTCGCTGAAAGACAGCCGCAGCGCTTTCTCGGCAATCCTAAACGGGTATTGGCGCAGTTTTTCTGTCCCGGTGATGAACGTCGCTGCCGCCGCATCATTGAACGGATCCTTGCTCAGCCGCTTGACCGCACGCGCGAACAACTTGAAGCGG
Organism: candidate division KSB1 bacterium; assembly: GCA_034505495.1. Lineage (NCBI taxonomy): Bacteria > Pseudomonadati > Candidatus Zhuqueibacterota bacterium. The sequence goes on from JAPDQV010000002.1 coordinate 188,452, forward strand.
TATTGTCCGCCTTCAGCAGCCGTCATGCCGATTTCACAACGATATTGGAGCGGCATTTCGCCGCCGTCGCGCGCCGGATTCCGCAGGAAACAAAGCCCACCCCGGAGCAACGGCTGCTCATCGGCAGCTATTTTACCAAGGAATATTCCATCGAAGCGGCGGCGCTGTTCAACCCTTCCATGACGCCGCATCCGGATCAAAAAGATGTGCCGGTAGGAAGTTTACGTTATCTTTTGAGCCTGCGTGCAACCGGTGAAGGCCATATTTCGAGCATCACTTTTGCTTCCGGCCTGATCGAGGAGAACGGTCGAATAGTCCCCGACGAGCCGCCGATTTGGGCGACAAGTCCGCTTTTTGTTCAGCAAAACGAAAGCGGCGAAACCGTCATCGAGTTTCCTGCAGAGTCTGCTCTTAACGAGCGCGTCGTATTTCCCCTGACCGATGATGAACGCAACGGCATTGAAGATTTACGGCTGGTTCGTTTTGCGGACGAGGACGGAAACCTGAAATGGTACGGGACTTTTACCGCCTATGACGGCCGAACTATCCGCAGCAAGCTGCTGCAAACGACCGATTTTCGCCGCTTTTCCCTACGACCTTTGGTCGGCACGGCAGTGAGCAACAAGGGCATGGCGCTGTTTCCCACAAAAATCGATGGCCAATTTGCAATGATTTCACGACTGGATGGTGAAAATTTGTATTTCATGACTTCGAAAACCGTTGATCGCTGGGACAAAGCGGTTCTCCTGCAGACGCCGGAACAGCCATGGGAATGGGTGCAGATCGGCAACTGCGGATCGCCGATCGAGACCAATGAAGGATGGTTGCTCCTTTCCCACGGCGTCGGCCCCATGCGCACCTATGCCGTCGGCGCCTATCTGCTCGACCGTCGCAATCCTGCCAAGGTCATCGGCCGGCTGCCGCGCCCCCTGCTGTCGCCGAATTCCGACGAGCGCGACGGCTATGTTCCCAATGTCGTTTATTCCTGCGGCGGTATCCGCCACAGCGGCCGCTTGATTATTCCTTATGCCATGTCGGACTATGCTTACGGCTTTGCCGTCGTTGATTTGAATAAGCTGCTTCAGCACTTTGTCTAACACAAAGTTATTGGTTGTATACGATCGAGAGGATCTGATGTCGGTAGTACGGTATAAAAACAATCCCATTCTCACCGCTGCGGACGTACCTTTCCGCGTGAACAGCATTTTTAATGCCGGTGCCTTTAAAGATCACAACGGCTATCACCTGCTTTGTCGCGTTGAAAAGCCCGAGGGTCACTCTGAACTCGTACTTGCCCACAGCAGCGACGGCTTTTCCTTCCGCGTGGAGGAAAAGCCGTGCCTGACGCCTGAAATGCACGGTGATTTTTACCGTTATGTAGAGTGGGGAGTGGAGGACCCGCGAATAACGCGAATCGCTGATCGCTATTATATTCTTTACACGGGCTATTCACGCCATGCACCACTGGTCATGCTTGCGGAAACAGGCGATTTTCGCTCTTTCATCTTTCACGGGCCGATTACGGAACCCTGCAATAAAGATGCAGCACTGTTTCCTGAAAAAATCAACGGCTGGTATTGGAAAATCGATCGGCCGTTGGGGCGTGAGGGAAGGGGAGAAATGTGGATCAACCGCAGCGCCGATCTGGAACATTGGGGCGAATACCGATTGCTGCTCAGCGGTGCAAATGGTACGTGGGAAGAAGCCAAAATCGGGCTCTCTACGCCCCCGGTGAGAACGGAGGCCGGCTGGCTGCTGCTTTATCATGGTGTGCGCATTTTAGGCTACTATCCCATTTATCGCCTTGGCGTCATGCTGCTAAGTATCCATGAGCCTTGGCGAGTGCTCGGCCGCAGCAGACGTCCGATTCTGAGTCCGGAAACCGAATATGAACGAATCGGAGACGTCCCCAACGTTGTCTTTTCTACCGGGTGGATCATCGAAAAAAACGGCGACGTTAAGATCTACTACTCCGGAGCAGATGTCAACATCTGTTTGGCAGAAACCAGAGTCGATTATCTGATTGACCTTTGTTTAGACGATCCTTCAAGGCCGAAAGGATGACCATGACTGTTTATCGAGCTCTTGGATTCCTTTTAACCGGCGTCATTTCCACCATTGTTGCACAGGAACAGGTCATTATTCAGCGAATCGAAGCAATGCCCAACCAGCCTTCGCCCTACGTGATGCGGGACTGGCGAAGCACGGCTCTCGGCTATGATTCGCTCGTATTTGATCTCAATGCGCGGGGCGAGTATTTGCCGTTAGTCTGGATCAATACGCATACGGTCAATTATCCGCAGCATGAAAGCTTTGGGTTGGCAACGGTCGTCGGCACGACGCGCCCGTTTTCCGCTGAAGCGATCAACCTGTTGCCGGCCGTGATCGGCGCAACGCTGGTCGGGGTGGATAAAAGCAGGCAAAATGGCCGCAATTGGGTGCTGATGTGCGAGGAATTTTTCAACAATCGGCCGGAAGAGTTCATCTATCTTAACCATCCGACGGCCCAAAGCGGCGATGACTGGTGGTACGAGACCATGCCGAATGTCTTCTTTTATCAGCTCTACGATCTCTATCCTGGAACGGGAGATTTTGATCGCCAATTTCGACTGGTCGCAGAACAATGGCTGCGCGCCGTTAAGGCCATGGGAGGCAACGAGGCACCGTGGAGTCCGGCCGATATGCAGGCCCGGGCATGGTCGTTTTCAGCCATGAAGGCAATGACAGCCGGCGTTCCTGAGCCGGAGGCTGCCGGTGCGATTGCATGGATTTTGTACAACGCCTATTGTCGAACCGGCGACGATCGCTATCGTCTTGGCGCCGAATGGGCCATGGAGTTTCTCAATGCTTATCCCAATAATCCCGCTTATGAGCTGCAGTTGCCGTACGGCGTCTATATCGCGGCGCGCATGAATGCAGAACTGGGCACGCTTTACAACGTAGATAGGATGCTCAACTGGTGCTTTGATCGCTCGCCTTTGCGCAATTGGGGCGCGATTCTCGGCAATTGGGGCGGGTATGACGTTCACGGTCTTATCGGCGAGCTCTCCGGAAACGATTATGCCTTTTTGATGAACGGCTTCCAACAGGCAGGCGCCCTCGTCCCTATGGTCCGCTATGACGAGCGGTTCGCCCGCGCCGTTGCCAAGTGGGTGCTCAATTTGGCGAACGCCTCACGCCTCTTTTATTCACCCTTCCTGCCCGAGAGTCGGCAGGACAGCCGCAGCTGGTCCTCGCGTTACGATCCTAAAGGCTATATCGGCTATGAAGCGTTGCGTAAAGAGGCCTACGGCCTCAGTCCCTTTGCCACCGGCGATGCCGTGCGCGGCGGATGGGGTAGAACTAACCTTGCCCTCTATGCTTCCTCGCACGTCGGCTATCTCGGCAGCATAGTCGATACGACGAACGTGCCCATGATTCTCAAACTTGATCTGCTCAAAACCGACTTTTTCCGTCGTCCGGCGTTTCCGACTTTTCTTCTCTATAACCCTTATGGAGAAGAAAAAACCGTCATGTTGCAAACACCCGCCGTATCGAGTCGATGCGACATTTATGATGCGGTCGGCAATCGGTTTTTGCTGCGTAATGCGCAGGGTCGAATCGGACTGCGAATCCCGGGCGACGGCGTCATTATGCCGGTGGTTATTCCTGCCGACGGAATCGTCACTTATGCCGAAGATCTGATGCTCGTGAATGAGGTGGTCGTCGATTTTCATACGGGCAGGTTTAGCGGCAATTATCCGCCGCGCATTAAGGCCATTGCAGCACAGCCGAATCCGGCTCACCTTACCCAAAGCGTTCGTCTCTATTGCGAAGCAGAGGATAGGGAGTCCGCCGTCTTGCGCTATGCCTGGTATAACGAAAGCGGCGCCAAAATAGCCGACGAAAAAACTGCGGAATGGCGGCCGATGGCGGCCGGAGAATATGCGTTTCGTTGTGTCGTCGAAGACGGCGCCGGCGGAAGCGCGGAACGATCGGTGACCGTGCAGGTGATGGACAATCGACCGCCGGTTATCGCATCCTTGCGCGCCGAACCCGACATCGTCGACCCAGACGGCACTTTGCTCCTAACTTGTTCGGCACTTGATCCAGACGGCGACAGCCTTTATTTTTACTGGCAGGCGGAATCCGGCAACCTACGGCCGATGACCGACCGCGCCGAGTGGCGGGCACCAAAGCAAGTGGGCGCATATCGCATCTGTTGTACGGTTCGGGACGCTCGCGGCGCAGAGAGCCAAGACAGTCTCTTGGTCGTCGTCGGCCGCTTGGTGGGCGAATATTCGCTGGACGGCCATGCGTGGGACAGCAGCGGTTTTGCCAATCACGGCAGGCTGCAGGGACCGTTGCCGGCGCCGGATCGGCAGGGGAATGAGGGCAAAGCGCTGCGTTTCGACGGCGTAAACGATGCAGTGGCGATCTCCAATCATCTGACCCTCAACAGTCGCAACATTGCGCTGAGTTTTTGGCTCAATTGGGACGGCCGCGCCGATCGCGAAGAATACGTGATTTCGCACGGCAGTTGGAACCATCGACTCAAGGCTTCCATTCTCACGGACGGCCGCCTGCGTTGGACGGTCAAAACCGACGCCGGCGTTGCCGATCTGGATTCGCAGACTCGACTCGTCCCCGGCATCTGGTATCACCTCTGTATACAGTATGACGGCAATTTTGTGCAGATATGGTTGAACGGACGTCTCGATGCTCAAAAAAGTTGGAGCGGGCCGCTCGGGGCGGCCGGCATGGATCTGCTGCTCGGTCAGTCGCTTCCGGGCGAAATCAGTTACAATTTCAAAGGGTTGCTCGATGAGTTGTGCATCTACAATCGCCCGCTGACGGAAGAAGAGATAAGCGGGCTGATGCGCCGGCCGGCTTCCATTAACGGCAAAACATATGCCCGGCTTGGCGATCGACCCTATCCTAACCCCTTCAATACCTGCATCATCATTCCACTGCCGGCAGAACAAGAGGTTAAAGTGGAGATTCACGATCTGCTCGGTCGACAGGTGCGCCGTTACGAGCCGCACAGCTTAAGGGGACGCCGGGAGATCGAATGGGACGGCCGCGATGATACCGGCTGTCTTTTGTCCTCAGGCTGCTATGTCATCATCGTTCGTTGTGCGGGACGATCGACGGTTTGGAAGATCGCCTTTATGAAATAGCCGACCATTCACCGACTTTTACAACGGCGGAAGGCTTGCACTCTCACGGCACCTGTTCGTCGAATCCCCCAAAGCGACGGCGTCAGATGATCAGCCTCTCGTTCGGCTGTCGGAATCTTCCGGCTGTTCTTTGTCATTCTCACCGGCTTTTATCGCCCTTTTCACTTGTTCCTTTTAAGGAAAATGGCTAAAATGGATACAGAATCAGCTCGTGGGAGTCTCTTTCATGTCGAAAACAATCTTGGCTTTCGGAGAAATCCTGTGGGATCTGCTGCCCGACCGGACCGTATTGGGCGGAGCGGTCTTTAATCTCGGCTTTCGCCTGCAGACCCTGGGCAACTCTGTTCAATTTGTCAGTCGGGTCGGCGCGGATGATCTCGGTCGTCGGGCGCTCACCCAGGCTGCGGAGCTGGGATTGTCCGTCGACTATGTCCAGATTGATCCGCATCATCCCACGGGCACCGTGCCGGTAAGGCTGAAAAACGGCATACCCGATTTTACAATTACTCCCGACGTCGCCTTTGACTATATCGAGCTGAATGAAAAATTGATCAATGCCGCCGCTTCGGCGGATGCGCTCGCTTTCGGCACGTTGATTCAACGCAGCAGCGTATCGCGCGCAACGTTGCGCGCCCTTGTCGAGTCAGCGCCGCAGGCAATAAAATTTCTCGACCTCAATCTGCGAAAAAACTGCTGGTCGGAAGAGATTGTTCGTTGGTCGCTGCAGGCTGCCGACATTCTCAAACTAAACGACGAGGAGGTCAACGAGACGGCGCGGCTCCTAGGACTTGCCTCCGCTTCGATTGCCGAATTTGCACGAAAGATCATTGCCGACTATTTTCTACAATGCGTGGTCGTCACGTTGGGAGAAAAAGGCGTCTATGCCTGTTCGGCTATGGGTGAGGAGGCTTATGAACCGGGCTACCAGGTGCAGGTGGGCGATACGGTGGGCGCGGGCGATGCCTGTGCCGCCGGATTCCTGCACGGCCTGCTGCACGGCAAGTCTTTAGCCGAGTCGTGCCGATTGGGAAACGCGCTCGGTGCATTGGTCGCCTCGACGCACGGCGCTACGGAAACGATTTTGCCGCAGCAAATCGATGCTCTGCTAAGCAAAGGCGCGGAAAGAATCGCGGCTCATGCTTTACGGCATCTAATACGAGATTAAAAGCTGTCGAGGAGAAAATGAGGTTCCGCAGGTCAATATTGATCGCGAGTTTCCTGCTGCTCTTTTGTGCCCAAAGGGAAAGGCCCGTGGTTTGGAAACATCTCTCGACCGTCAACAATGACCTCGAGGTTCCCAACGCCGGCAATCAGCAGACTGCTACGGCGCTGTTCGACGTCAATAAGGACGGATTGAACGACTTTATCATCGCCGAACGCACAGAGGCGCCGTCGGTTGTCCTATACCTGCGCACGGTCGACGGCTGGAAGCGCCACATCGTCGACGCCGATCCACTGCACATCGAAGCGGGCAGCGCCTGGACCGACATCGACGGCGACGGCGACATCGACGTTTTATTCGGCGGTGATTATGCCTGCAATCAGGTTTGGTGGTGGGAGAATCCCTATCCGCATTATGATCGGGCAATACCGTGGCAACGGCACCTCATAAAAAACAGCGGCTCGCCCAAACATCATGATCAGCTTTTCGGGGATTTCGACGGCGACGGCCGCGACGAATTGGTCTTTTGGAACCAAAACGACCGCGCACTCTATTTTGCCGAGATTCCGCCGGACCCGACGCGGGAGCCGTGGGACTATGTGCCGATTTACACTTACTCAAACGACTCCGAGCCGCCGCAACGCGGCAGTTATCCGAGTTGGAAGGGCGTCAATGAGCACGAAGGTTTGGCGAAAGGCGACATCGACGGCGATGGAAAACTTGACATCGTCGGCGCCGGCCGCTGGTTCAAGCACGTCGGGGGCACGACTTTCGAGGTGCATGTCATTGACGAAACCTATGCCTTTTCCCGCTGCGCCGTGGGCGATTTCATCGAGGGCGGGCGTCCCGAGGTCTTTTTGGTTGTCGGCGACGGCCGCGCGCCGCTGGTACTGTACGAGCAACAGGGCGATCGTTGGGTAGACAAGATCATTATCGACGCGGTGCAGGACGGCCACACGATCGATGTGCTCGATTTTGACGGCGATGGTCATCTCGACCTGTTTCTTGCCGAGATGCGCCTGTCCGACTATGCCGAGTCGAAAACCCGCATCCTCTTCGGCGACGGCAAGGGCAATTTCAGAATCCATGTAGTTCACACCGGTTTCGACCTGCACGAATCCCGCATCGCCGATCTGGACGGCGACGGCGATTTCGATATCCTCGGCAAACCTTACACTTGGAGCGCGCCGCGACTCGATATCTGGCTGCAGGAATAAGTTCCGAAACTTGCATAAAACGTAAAGTTTCCGCTTTTTTCCACTGTTGCAGTATCGGCAGAAATTTTTTTGATTTTCAAGTTTTGGCTGTCTAACTTTTAGTAACCATCCTATCGTCTAACAGGATGAGGCGTTTTCTAAATCAGAAATGGCTACAAAAGATGCCGCCCTTGCTTGAGCCGCTCTCCACAAAATCAGTTATCCAATCCCTGGTCATCTTTCAAGCATTCAATTTAAAGTACAAGATCAAATCGGAAAGAATCTGCCGGATTACGATTTTGGAAATTTGATTCGAGAATTGGTTGTATACAAATCACGAGTCATAGGACTCGTTTTGAACCCTTTTAGAGGAGGAATTCGAGCGCAAAGCTATGAATGGAGATGTTGCAGTTAAAAAGATCATTGTCATCTATAAGAATTACAAGAAAGGAATTGAGCTATGAACCGCAGATATCTTACTATTTTCCTAACGGCCGCAGGTTTCTCTTTTACGCTGTCGGCTCAAACCCCAGTGGAAATCTACTATGGAACCTTGGCGACGGGGCCGAACTCTATTGCTTTCATCGATGATATGAAATTTGTTAAACTCGACGTAATGACCGAGATCAGTACCATCATCTCGGCATCCGAATTCGGAGGGTCAGGCGCTATTGGATACCTTACCGGCTCAGAGTGGTTAATCGGTAAGACAAGTGATGCGAAAAGCAATCCGGGCAGCATCTTTGTCCTAAACGACCGGACTGGGGCGATAAGTCCGCCCAAAGGAAATTTCAACGACGTACGCGATCTTGCGGTCATCGATAAAGGAAACCGGCTCGACGCCATCGTGATCGACAGAGCCAAGGATAAGGTTCACCTGGTGACCGATGTGATGGGAACGGCCGTCAGCAGTGAGATTACGCCCGCTTCGATCGCGGGAAAAGTAGGGATCCAGGGGCTTGCTGTACTCAGCGATTCACTTTATTTTCTGTACGATGAAGCGCCGGGCGGCGGCTTCGGCAACGACCAATTGATCATCGTAGAAGGCAGCACCCCTGCTGCAAAGACCACGACTCTTTCCTGGAACGATATCGGGTCGGCAGGTGCCGGCCTGCAGCCTGACGAACTGTCTGTCGATTTTCATAACGGGTTGGCGGTTCGACAGCCGGATCCTTCTACTGTAAAACTGTACCTATCGAACTTTGGCTCCTTCAGCGACGCCCAGATTATCGAAGTAACATGGGTCAATTCGGGGAACGGTTTTGACTTTAGTGCCCCAATTTCTTCAGTGCTTTTCTACGAGAACGACTTATTCGCAGCCATCGTGGACAATAATCCTGCTGCACTGGTTCCGGAGGGCAAGGCCAATTCACGCGGTGTTGCCGTCCTTCCGGGCGAAACCCAAATGGATGACCAATTGCTCATCTGGGTGGATGATTCGGTTAATGATAATACCTATATGTTAATGTACAAATTTTCCGATGGATCCTTTTCTCTTTTCGGCGGCGATGCATTGGAGAGAGCGCTCAAGACCTCTCGAGTCACAGCGGGTGTGCCTGACAGCCGCCTGTTGCTGAACAATTACCCCAATCCCTTCAACCCTTCGACGGAAATCGTATACTCATTGCCCCGTAATGCTTTTGTCGAGTTAAATATTTTGGATGCGCGCGGCCGTTTTGTAACCCGACTCGCGGAAGGATTCCAACCGGCAGGCGAATACACGCAAACCTGGAACGGCAAAAATAATGAGGGGCAAGAGATGCCGTCCGGCGTTTATCTCTGCCAATTAAAGACGGAAAATCAAATACGCATTCATAAAATGCTGCTGATGCGCTAGTCGATTCAGCAATAATCCTTGGGTGATAAGGCGGTTTCAGACTTGGAACCGCCTTTTTTTATAACATAGCTGGAAGAATGAACTGGGCGAATTTCAGCTATATCAGTCATTGTTGGAAAGAAATTAAAAAATGGAAAGGTTATGCGCAGAAAGGGTAGGCGGATTTAGAAGGATGAGGTATCTGCAACGGCAATCGCCGCCTTTTACAAACAGTGACTGCCATTAAAAATGTGCCGATTTCCCGCTAATAAAAAGGCTGCGCGAAAGGAGGCGCAGGCATTTGCAGTCTTTAGTTCGTGAAGCTGCATGCGTTTAATAAAGGGCAGCAGACGGCTCGTTCGCCCGCTATTCAAACTTTAATGTTAACCTCGATTTTATTGATGGCAATAGGGCGCACCGACCGTTCCTGAAACGGCGGTGAATTGAAGCTGCACATGATGGGTACATATCCGGCATAAATAAAAAAAGCCCGAAAGCGACAGCTTTCGGGCTTTTTAAGTCAGCGCAGCAGCATCATTTTTTGCGTTTCTGAAAAGTGATCGGTCTCCAGCCGATAGAAATAGAGACCGCTGGGCGCCGGAAGACCGTCGTCGCCCAGGCCGTCCCAAACTGTCGTATGACTGCCGGCAGCCGCTTTGCCTTCTGCCAGGACGCGGATGATTTGCCCCAACGAATTGTAAATCGTCAAACGCACATTCGCATCAACCGGCAAGCGGTAACTGATGGTCGTCCGCGGATTAAAGGGATTGGGATAGTTCGTTAACTGAAAGGTTTCCGGTACGGAGGGTTCATCCACCTTGACCACTTGCGGATCGACAATGCGCACGTGATCGACGTACAGCGTACGTCCTTTGAAGCTGTGGTACTCGGCAATGATTTGGAATTGCTCGACGGCCTGCCAGTCGAATTTACCCTCGGGATTGTACCAGGCATTATCCCAAGACCCGCCTTCCGTAAAGTTTTTCAGCGGTATCTGTAAATGTTTCCACTGGCCATCCCATTGGGTCTGAACCCTGCTGATGGAGTATTTCATCCGCCACGGATGATCGTTCGGATCTTCAGTTTTTGTATCCACGAACCGTACATCAAGCGACATCTGCGGATTATCACAGCGCAAATAGATGTCGAGCGCATATCCTTTTTCCACCAGTTTGCTCAAATCTTTGATCGGTTTAAAACGAAAACCGACGAAACAATACTGCTCTACATCGCTCATTTTGATGCAGAACCTGCCTTTGGCAGGTTGATCTTCTGAATAGAGATCGATGACGCCGTTCCCTGCCCAGACCTGTTCGTGTAAATGTTCGCCGTAATAGTCGGTATACAGGTCAAAACCGGTGCTGTCCGGCCGAAGCACAAATGGAGTCTGCGGCGGGGCATTGAGTCCCATGGCGTTAACCAACTCGACGTTGACGTCGTGTTCGAACAAATCGTTGCCGCCGTGGCGGAAAATGCCGAAGCCGCCTGTATAATCCCACATCGTCCACGGGATGTTTTGCTCGCTCAGATAATTTGCCACGACATCATAATAACGGACACGATCCTGATTGTCGCATTTCGGCATATAAGCACCGAACTCGCCGCAGTACACCGGCACGTTTCGGCTGAGGCGGAAACGGACCGCCGTGTCGATCAACTCTTTGACCTTTTCCGGCGTCCCATCATATTGGTAATACGATTTCAGGCTGGTTTCTACCCAGGTGCCGCGCAGCTCTTTCGGGCAGACCGGCATTCTGAACGGGTCATACGGAAACGGCACACCGGCCAGCGTGGTAAGAGGCGGATTGACCCAGTCGGCGCCCTGGCAGGTGAACAAAAACGGATCATAAAAATGGAATGTATAGATCAGATTTTGATCGGTGTATTTCGGCAGCGCATCCAAAGTATTATAGTGACCGTAATCTGTGCCGGTCACAATGATGGTATGTTTCTCGTCCACTTTACGAATCGCATTGATCACATTGCCTTGTACTCTGCCCCATTTTGTAATGCTGATGTTATTGGGCTCATTGGCAATTTCATATAGAATGTAATTGGATCGATCCTTATAACGAGTTGCCAGCTGCGTCCATATGGCAATCAAATTTTTTTCTAAATTGGGATCGGTAAATAAGGTGGCATCGTAGGTATGATAGTCCAAAATCAAATAGATCTCCAACTCTTCGGCCCAATCGATGACCTGGTCGAGAAAATGATAAAGGATCGGATCCAGTTTGTATTCGGGGGGACCGGCATGCATGTGTTGCAGAAAAATCGGCAGACGGATCACGTCGCAGCCGAGGCTTTTGATGTTGATCAGATCCTGCTTGGTAAATTTAGTAAACTGCAGATGCCGCGGTACCAGCGTTTGGAACCAGCCGGTTATATTGACGCCGCGGTTAAACGGCACTTCGGCAAAAACTATAGAGACGGCCAAAAGACAACAAACAACGACACGCTTCATAGACAAACAACTCCACAAAGGTTAAACAAAACAGCCTAGTTTTCGCTCTTTTACTAAAGAGCATAGTTTAGTGAAAAAGCTGATAGAACGAGAGCACTCTTTATGTTTTTGTCGATTTCCTCCTTTGGTTTCGTTTGCTTAACTCTAATGTTGCGGATTGTCCTTTTTAAATTATAAACCAGATCAAACGATCTTGCGCGCTTTTCAACGCAGCAGCGTAATTTTGTGCACAATCGACCTGTCGCCGATAGCCAGTCGGCAAAGGTATACACCCGCAGCCAGATGTTCGGCTGCAAAGGGCACCCGATGGACGCCTGCGGCTTGCGGCGCGTCGACCAGAACGGCGACGAGCCTGCCGCGCAAATCGAAAATTTCCAGCCTGGCATGCCCAGGCACGGCAAGTTCATAGACAATCGTTGTTGTCGGATTAAAAGGATTCGGATGATTCGTCAATCGAAAGACCTCAGGTACGGCGGGTTCTTCCACTTTGACCACATTCGGATCCACGATACGAATGTGATCGATATAGAGCGTGCGCCCTTTGAAATTGTAATGCTCGGCAACAATTTGGAACTCATTGACGGCTTTCCAATCAAACTTGCCTTCAGGATTGTACCAAGCATTGTCCCATGATCCGCCTTCGACAAAATTCTTTAGCGGAATCTGCAAATGTTTCCAGTTGCCGTCCCATTTTGCCTGCGCTCTGCTGACGGTGTATTTCATCCGCCACGGGTGATCGTTCGGATCTTCGGTCTTGGTGTCGATAAAGCGTATATCGAACATTAAATTCGTATTATCGGTACGCAGGTAAATGTCCAACGCATACCCTTTTTTCACCAATTCGCTAAGGTCTTTGATCGGTTTAAAACGAAAGCCCGTATGACAATATTGATCGACCTCTTCCATTTTAATGCAGAAACTTCCTTTGGCCGGTTCTTCTTCATTGTAAAAATCAATACTGCCGCTTCCGGCCCAGCTGCTCTCGAATATTCGTCGGCCGAAACCGTCAGTATAAATGTCAAATCCCGTGCTGTCCGGCTTTAGAATAAATTCTTTTTGCGGCGGCGGATTGAGTCCCATGGCCGCAACCAGTTCAACATTAACATCATGCTCGAACAAATCGCTGCCGCCTTTGCGAAAGATGCCGAAACCGCCGGTATAATCCCACATGGTCCACGGAATTCCCTGTTCGGTCAGATAGGGCGCCACGACGCCGTACCAGCGGACACGGTCTTCGTTGGCGGCGTTCAACATGTAGACGCCGAACTCGCCGCAATAGACGGGCACTTTCCGGGTGTCGCGAAACTTGATTGCCATGCCGATCAACTCTTTGATCTTTTTTTCTGTGCCGTCTACCCGATAGCCGCCCGCCAGGCTGTTTTCTATCCAAGTACCTTTCAGGTCCGGCGGACAAGCCGGCATGCGGGCAGGGTCATAAGGAAAAGGTACTCCGGCCAACGAAGTCAGCGAAGGGCTTGTCCAACCCGCACCCTGATGGGTAAAAATAAACGGATCGTAAAAATGGAACGAGTAGAGAAGGTTTTCATCCGTGTATTTAGGAATCGCCGCCAGCGCGTTATATCCGCCCCATTGCGCGCCGGTCACCACGATGGTATGGGTTTGATCGACCTTGCGAATGGCTTCGATGACGTTTTTCTGGATGGATCCCCATTTGTTGTCGGCAATGTCGTGCGGCTCATTGATGACTTCATAGAGAATATGATTCGAACGATTTTTATAGCGTTCGGCCATTTGCGTCCACAACGCGATCAGGCTTTTTTCCAAGTTGGGATCTGTAAAGGTTGAGGACTCGGTGGCGTGATAATCCAGGATCAGATAGATGCCCAGTTCCTCGGCCCAATCGATCACTTGATCGAGGAAATAGTAAAACAAAGGATCCAGAGTGTAATTCGGCATACCATTCGACATGGCTATTAGGTTGATCGGCAGCCGTACCACGTCGCAACCCAGACTTTGGATGTTGAGGAAATCCTGCTTGGTAAATTTGCTGAACTGCACCTGCCGCACCCCCGATGCCTGAAACCAGCCGGTAAGATTGACGCCTTTGGAAAAAGGAACTTGGCCGGCAAAAGCGACAATCGAAAAAACCAACACGATGATGATGAGACGTTTCATTTCAGCTCCTCAAAGCTCTCTGATATTAAAAAGTAAGTAAAAATAATTTTTAGTCAAAATTAAGAACGGGTTAAGATAGCGCTTGATCCTTCCGGTATTCGGCTCTTCACGGTGCATCTGAACGCCCGTAAAATAGTCCATCATGACTCATTTTTTGTGAAACCTATTAGCTCGGCGATCGATCCGGTATCGTTCCGATTAATTCACAACTGTGCAAGTTTTGTTTGCAGGAGCGGTCGATGCGCGAGGTAGGCGAAAAAAAGGAAGGAATACCTACATGAATTTTGTCCGGCTTTTCTGTCACTTATTTGCTCATCCTGCCGAAGTTTTAATTATTGTATGATAGAGCCCGCTAAGAATTGTCTGCTTCTCGTTCCCTTTTAATGGGCGAAGAAAGGCAAAATCTCTTTTATTTGAACGCAAAGCTCATTGAATATGATAAATTTTTTGTCGCGCGGAAACATCGCCTGCCGTCAATTTTACCCAATAAACGCCTGACCCTGCCTCGCCGTTCAGGCTGATCTGCTCATAATTGCGCCCGAACTCCTTTCGCATCTGCAATTGCTTGACCAAGCGACCGCCGAGATCGTAGATGCTTATGACCACGTCCGCCGCCTGCGGCAGGTCGTACACCAGCGTGAACGCCGAATTAAAAGGATTGGGAAATGTTCGCATGTTGAAATCGGTTGGATGGAAGCGCTCATTAACTGCTGCGGCGGGGCGAATATTCACGAACAAAAAGATAGGCTTTTCCGACAATCGCAGCGTAACCGCCGCGTTCGCTTGACCGGCGTTTTCCAGTTTTACACTGATCTCCTGACCAAGCTCGCTCGAATTGACCGGCTCAAATACCTGCACCTTCTACATGCCCGCTCTTTCGAACCGATAATCGGCGATGACCGTTCCGTCGTCGGCCTTGGCTTTCGGCTTGCGGCACCAAAGCACATAGGCGTAGCGGTTCGGCTCCGGACTCTTTAATCGACAGCAATACACCTCCGGGTTGCCTTGTCGGTACTGCTCAACTCGATCAAAGCTGTAATCGCCGAGGAAATTTTTGAGCGTCGCCAAATAGTAAAACGAGGTTTTGGGCTTCAATCCGCGCGCCTTATCGGTCATGACGCCGCAGGAGGCATATTGCACAATGCTTCGGCTGTCCGGATCCACATCGAAAAAGACGAACGCCTTGTCGATGCCGTAACCCATCAGCAAAAAGATCGAACGCAGCAGATAATTCGCCTGTGCCTGCTCGCCCGCATAGACGTACGATCCTTTGCCCTGCTCATTTTGAAAAGTATCCCAGCCGAATTCGGTCAACCACACCGGCAGCCCAGGTGTATGTCTGTCGCGCCAGTTTAGAAAGGTCCTGCAGATTTTCTCCAGGCCGTACGATTCGTCTTCGGGCGGACGGGCAGCTGACCCGGTCGTGCAGTAATGGTGAAAATTGATGACGTCGAAGGGAATTCTGCCGCCGGTGTTGGCGAGGATATCGTCAAGATATTGGATGTCCCTTGCCGCCAATCCTCCCAGCACGTGCACTGCATTCGGATCGACATTCTTGATGCCGATCAGAGGGTAATCGGGGTGCGGCGGCACGTTCCAGCCGTCGTGCACGGCGTTCAAATACTTGGCGTACATTGCCGCCGGCCAGGTCGGCTGCCGCCACCATTGATCCGGTTCGTTTTCGTCTTCATAATATTGAATTAAATTGAGGCCGCTCAGCTTGTCCGCGGTTTGCAGCTTGTCGGCATCGATTTTCTGCGAGCCGTAGCGCGCCACGGCCTGCGCAATAAACTCTGCTTTGTCGCGATAGTGTTCTTCTTGGGTGCCGTCGTGGCTGCCGTAAGGCGGCGCGTCGGCTCGCCCGCCCGCTCCGGCCCAGGCCGTGGAACCTTCGGCGCACAACACCATGTGAATGCCGTAGCGGGCGCATTCTTCAACAAAGCGCGTATGAAAAGGCCAAGCGCTGCCGTTGTGGGCGGGCGTCTTGTCATCCCAGCCGTACAGATTGCGCGTCTGCTCGTAATGCTCCCAACGATGATACTCGCGCATCCACTCGGCGACTTGGGCAAGCTTTCCCACAATGCGATTGTCATAAGCACCGACGTTCGAGTTGATGCCTACGAAATCGCGGACTTTTCCTTGATAAGGTTCTGTACCATGAACCTGAAAGGCGGCCAAGAATGAAACAAGGGCGGCAAAAATTGTTTTCATCTCCCTTTCCATTTTTTGAGAAAATAGAGAGGCAGATATTAAACTTCAACCTAAATCTTCCTGCTATAATAATAATAATGAATGAAGGAAGGAAGATCCGCAAATAACAGAATTTTTAAAAAATAGGCCAGTGAATACCGATCGCAATGGCGAAACTCTTGCGGCCGATCAGGGCATTGATGACGTTACGCCGCCAAGTGAGGCCCACAAGGGCGGCTGCCTGACTGCTGCCCTCCGTGTTGATCCAGCCGAGGCCGGTCGTTGCCGAAAACGACGCATAGCCGAGCAATTTTTTCGCATCGAAATACAAAGAGCGATAGCCGCGCTGCAGGCTGTCGGCCGCCGCCAGCAATTCTTGTTGCTTGGCGATGTGAGCGTCCGCTGCGGTTTCGTAGCTTTGATAACGTGCAAGCAGAGAGTCTTGGGCCGCCAATACGGCTTCGTGGCGACGAATTACCGCTTCCTGGCGCGCGATCTTTTTCGTCAGTGAATCGACGAGGCTGCGTTCGAGCAGCAGAAACGTTCTGCCGTCCATCTCGACGGCCCAAATGCGTTCATCAACCTGAATCATCGGCATCGTTTCGGCATCGCGGCGGAGCGTCAAATTTTGCGCTGCAGCAGCGACGGCCAAGGTCAGCATAATCATCATCAGCCGGTTCATTGTCCGCCTCCCAGCGCCGCTTTGATGCGTGCGATCGACTCTTCGAGCGACATATTGGCATACTCTTCTTCAATTTTCGCCAGCTCGGCATCCAATTCCCCGTCCGCCTTGAGAATAGCTTTCGCGGCCGCCAATTTCGCCGCGCGCAGTTCTTCCTTCGCTGCAAGATAGGCCGCCTCGCTGATTTTGGCTTCCTCTTTGAGCTGTTCGTACCTTTTTTCCAGCTCCTGCAAAGCCTTTTCCCGCTCCTCCAACATCCGCAACAGCTGCTTTCGTCGCCAGGACTGCACGGCTACAAGGCCCGCCAACACGGCAAAAGCTAAAAGTGCCGTCCATGACTGACGGCTCGTTACCTTGAAATCGAGCAGAAAAAGAATCAACAGCGCGAAAAAAACAGAGATGAAAAGAAGGCCCGTCGTGTCGAAGAACAAATTTTTCAGCGTGTTCATGATTGTTCTCCTGCTTGCCGTTTCTTTTCCAATCGTTTTTCGATGCGGCTGATCATTTGATGCAGCGGCTGTACGCCCAGAGACAGTGCCAATATGCTCAGCAAAAGATTGACTGCCGGATAAGGGCGCGGATCAAACAGTTTGAGCATCTCTGGGTAGGCCTGGACGAGAATGCCGACCAGGTCGTAATGCACCAACAAGGTCATCCCGACCGCAGCGGCAAAGGTCAGCCCATAAGAGATGAGGCGATAGTAGTACAGCCGAACCAGATCGGCGGAAAGGATGCGATTTTCACCTTGGGTCACGATGACGAATTGCCAAAGGATGCCGTCCAGTACGGCCCCGCCCCCTTTTTCGAGCGACTCGAGATGGTAAAACCGCTGCAGCCGCCGTTGCAGCAGACCGGCAAGTTGGAGCCAATCAGGTCGCCCAAGACGGAGTTCCAAGTACTTCAGCGCGGCCAGCAGGGCCTCGACCAGGCGCTCAATAAAGAGAGCAGCCACCAGGTAGGAGAAAAAGACGGCAGTGATGCGGGTGATAAAGTAGTTTTCTGCCATTTGCTTTCCCTCCTTAGGCGATGACCATCGGAAGCTGTTTAAACCGTTTCAGCGCCTTTTGAAACGTTTTGTCATCACGCCATTCTTCGTAATAGGCTGCGATCCGTTTTTCGAAGCGGGAGACGGGAAAGTTGCTGCCCGGGCAGGTTTTATCGGCAACCGCCCGATGCGGAAGAATGACCTTAAAGTCCAAAGGGATTTTGTAGAGAAGGCACCAGAGTGCAATGACTCTGGCACCGGCTTCGAGTTGCGGCTCCGAAGGTGTAGTAGGCCCGTATCTGCCGTCAAAATTGGAGAAAGGCAGGGCCGGACCGGTTTCGAAATTGCCTTGAAATGCCAACCCGAGCGAACGCTGATTATAGCCGAGCGCATGATTGCCGATTCGATCCCATCGGCACAAGACGCGGATCGTACCGTCGCGAAAAACCACGCAATGATAGCCGGTGAGCCAGCCTTTATCGTCGAATACACGCACCAAGTCTGCAAAGGAAGCCTGTGCATGCAGACAAGTATGATGATAGATGATCCTATCCGGCGGCTGTTCGCGCAGGTGCGTATGCTCGAGCCGCTCCGGCCGATCGCCGCCGTCGTAGACAAAGCCGACGATCTCTTCAATAGACGGCGACAGCGAAAGGCGGGAAATCGGCTGTTCCTCCGGTCTCGCTATGACCGCTTGCGGCGCCGACTCGCTTTGCGCCTCAGGTAATGCTTTGAGTGCGGCAATGCGGCGCGTCAGGAGATATTTCATAAGAAAGTGGATCGGCTTGCTGCCTGAACCGATCAGCACACCAAGTAACAGGTATTCCCAGAAACGCGGCGCCAAATCCGCGCTCATCGCTTCGACGCGGATAAGACGCAGAAAGGAAAGCCGCCAATAATAACAGCCGGCCAGGCCGATGAATATGCCGAAAAGATGGCACCAGAACTCTTTGCGCACTTTGAGGGCATCCGGCGGCGTCGGCGGTTGAAGGCGTAGAATCGGCTCGCTGCGCGGCGAAACGGCAGGATGGAAGGGAATTTCCGCCCCGCCGTCGGCCAGCCGAATCGAGGAGCGCAGGAGAGCACTCTCCTCATCCGCCCGACGCAGCAGCGCCAAGCGATCCGCCAAATCCTTCGGAGTTTTGGGAGACATGAGGCGGCGCAGGATCTCGAATCTGTCCATCAAGACCGCCAATACCGCCAACAGACGCTCGATGAAAAACGAAAACGCCAGCAGAATGCCCAACGTTGCCATCAGATGCGTCAAAGGGATGAGTTGTTCGCTTGATTCACCCGCAGAGAGAGGCATAACGTCTCCTTTCCTTGGAAAGGGTTCTCAATCGGCTGGTTTTCCCCTAGGAGTGTGAACAGTCGCAGCCGGTGTTCGATGACCAGGCGACAAAAGCTTAAGAAAAAATATCCATCGATGCAATGAGAAAGATACAGACGGCGGTTCCGTTTCCCGCCAACCGGAACCGCCCGCCTTTCAACTCAGCAGCTTGACGAGATTGCGGTAGCTCACCGCGATTTCGTCCAGAATATCTTTGTCCGCACGCGGCTGGTCCTGTTCAACAATGAACCACTTGACGCCGATCTCATGAGCCTTCTTGATGACTTTGTCCATCGGAATGACGCCCTCGCCGACCGGCGCCAGTCGCTTTTGCTCGTCCAAGTCCTTCATATGCAGGAGGATGATGCGGTCCGCCCAGCGGTCCATCAGCTCGACCGGGTCGACGCCGGCATTGAACGCCCAGGCAACATCCAGCTCCGCCTTGACCAGCTCGGGGTCTGCCGTGCTGAACAGTACATCCCAAAGAGTACGCTCGCCGTCGATCTTGGCGAACTCGAAGCTGTGATTATGATAGCAGAGCTGAAGGCCGCGCTGTCGCGCTTTCTCGCCGATTTCTGACAGAGATTGTGCGAATTTCTTTACTTCTTCGACGCCGCCGCTGCGGCCCATGCCGGGCATCATCGGCACCACGACAAACCGGTTGCCGATCGCCTGATTGAATTCCAGCACGGCGTCCGTATTCTTGACCAGTCCGTCATAGCCCTCATGCGTACCGCAGACCGTCACCCCTAAAGGCTTCAGAACCTCCGTCAGCTCAGCAGCGTTCAGTCCGCCGTAACCAGCGAACTCAAAATGCCGATAGCCGATCTCGGCCACCTTTTTCAATCCTTCCTTAAAGTCTTTGCCCAACACGGTGCGCACGCTGTAAAGTTGAATGCCGATCGGCAGATCGGCGGTCTCTCCGGCTTTAAGGCCGACTGTCGCCGCAGCGCTCAACGCCGCCAGTCTGCCGACGAATTCCCGACGCGTTAAATCATTCTCCATATTCCTTCGCTCTCCCTTTTTGTGAGGATTGTATAGATCACGGCATCCGCGCCTTATGAGGGCATCAAAGCCTTGAGCAGCAGCGGACGCCATGCGTTTTTGTCACGATCGTAGGCGCCGAATCCCGCGCCGAATTCCCAATAAGTCCACGAAATGCCCAGCCGTTCCGCCGTCCGCGCCACAAAGTCGGTCCAACGATAGCGCGAGTTGTCGTCGGCTTTGTAGTAGGCGCCGAATTCGCCCATATAGAGCGGCCGATTGTGGTTGCGACCCCAAGCGGCTGCGGCTTCAAAAGGATCGGTAATCGCCTTGCGTTCAGCAGCCGACCCCGTCCACTTGGTGCCCAGCCAATTCATGGCCTCGCTGCCTGCCCATTCGGCCCCTTGATGCGTAAATTGAAAGGGATCATAGAAATGAAAGGTGGCGATGATGCCGCGATCCTCCTCGGGCAGCTCCAGGGTGTTCAGCATGCGGATGCTGTTCCACTGCACCGGCCCGATGATTACCATCCGGTAAGGATTCGTCACGCGGATGATTCTGAGGACATCCGCGGCCATTTTATTCCAGATTTGAGGGGCGCTGTTAAAAGCGCCGTGCGGCTCATTCAAAATTTCGAAATAGACCTCATCAGGATAATTTTTATAGCGATCGGCGATCTGCCGCCAGAGCGCCTCCAGCCACAGTTGGTTGCCGGCAGGGTTCTCGTTCAATGCATCGAAATGGTGGTTGTTCAGAATCACGACGAGGCCGTTTTTCAAGGCTTCCTGCACGACATGATCGACGCGCTGGAAAAAGGCCTCGTCAATGAGAAACGGCGGCGCCGGCATCGAATGCGCCGACCAGGTCACCGGCAGGCGAACCGATGTAAATCCCGCTTCGGCAATAATGCGGAAATACTCGTCCTTTATGACCATCCCCCATTCGCCTTCATAGTTGGCCTCCAGCGCATTGCCCATATTGAAGCCGCGGCCGATCTTGGCGTTCATAGCAAAGGCATCGAGCGGCTGCGTTGACGGCGGAGCGAACGGCCAGGGCTGTTCGGGCGGCGCCTTGGGTTCACTGCTGCTTTTGCTGCAGCAAAAAATCGTCACCAACGCGATAGGCAAAAGCATCCAGCTTCTCATAGGCTCTCCAAAATGACAACCGTCAATACTAATCGGCTAATTTTAGCGATTTTTGCTGCTATTTCAAATGCCTTGTTTAAATCAAAAAGAGACGGTAAAGACAATCGACTGGGGAAAAGAATTAAGTGAAAGCGAAGACGTTTTTTTATGGACGTAAGGGATCGCATACCCGACGGCGCTGCCGACTACGGCGGCGGCCAGCACATCGCTGGGAAAATGTTTGCCGGCAGTTACCCGCCAGACGCCTACAGCCGAGGCGAGAGTCAAGGTTCCGCCCCAGATAACCGGCCTCAGACGCGAATCGGGATGATAGTCTTCATAGACTTTGGCGCTAAAGACGGCTGCCGCGAAGGCAGCCGATGTATGGCCCGAAAAAAAAGATTTCCGCGCATCTCGCGGCAGCTGTTCGGCGCGAGTTGGATCAATAGAGTAAGCGTAAGGCCGGACTCTTTTGACCGTCACTTTGGTGATTTCTGTCAATGCACCGACCGTAAACAGAGTCTGGGCATACATTGCCGCGATTTTCCCGCCGTCGCGGGACGGCCGATCGTCAAAAGCAAAAGCTGCCGGCAGCAGCAAGGCGACGCGCAGCCCCCAATCGCTGAGCTTTTGGCTGGTTTCGGAAAAGTGGGCGATTGCCGGTCGATCGAACGCATTGACGGATTCTTTTGACAAGTTTGCGATTTCCGTCGGGGTAAAAGGCTCGATGCGCCGATCCAGGACGGAGGCTATCCCTCCGATCACGGCGGCGCCGGCCAGGATCGAGCCGTCGGACCAAGAGAGCGGACGATAAGGCGAATCGGCTTTACACGCGGCGGCCGAAAGCACGGCAACAAGCAGGAAGCAGGCTGTTTTCATTATCTTTGGCGGAAGAGAGTTTGTAAAAGCTGCATAATGCTTGCTACATGAATGCGACCAATTAAAACGATCATCTAAGGCAAGCCATGCTGTCAGAGATTGGACAGAGTATTTTTGAACGAATCCGGCAGCCTGCAGACGCGGCGGGACGCATAATCAAAGCCTGCGAGTTCGGTGGTTCCGAAAGCGACGAGGCGCTTCGAATTTAACTCGGTCAGCTCATAGGCAAGGCGGAACCGCACGCGGCCGATTTCCTGCGGCCATACGGCGCAGACAAGCCTTTCACCTAAAAACGCCTCGCTTTTGTATTGAACGAACGCCTCGGTCTGCGTAAGCGACACGCCCTCGCCGATGTCCTTTTCTGATAAACCAAGGGAGTGCAGGAATCTCACGCGCGCCTCATGAAAAAAAGACAGCACGCGATCGTTGGCCAAATGGCCGCCGTAGTTCAAGTCGGTCACCCGCACTTCGATTTCGGTGACGAACCGCCGCTTTTGATCGCTAAATTCTGCGTGCTTGTCCCGCATTTTATTGCACTTTGATCATCTTGCGCGTCGCTTGATAGTCGCCGGCGCAGAGCTGGTACAGATAGACGCCGGTCGGCGCAGGACGACCCTGGTCGTCGAGCCCATCCCATGAAATACTGAAATAGCCGGCCTGAATCTCTTTGTCCTCCAGTGTGCGGATCTTGCGGCCTAAAAGGTCATATACCTGCAAAGTTAGCCGTCCCGTTACGCCCGCAGGAACTTCATAAGCAATGGTTGTCGAAGGATTGAAGGGATTCGGATAGTTCTGCAGCAGAGCAAAAGCGCGGGGCGCAGTCAGCACGATGCCGACTATACCGCTGTACTCATAGGCGCCGTTCGTGTCGATCTGTTTAAGGCGATACTGCAGGGAGCCTATCGGCGGCGCATCGACGAACCTGTATTCCCGAGCTTCGGCGGTCGTTCCGACACCGGCAACAAAGCCGATCTGCCGCCATTCGGTCTCATCGTTCATTCGTCGTTCCACGGCAAAGCCGAGGTTGTTCGTTTCGCTTTCGGTCCGCCATTTGAGTGCAACCTGCCGAGAAGGCAAAAGCTCGGCGGTAAAGGCAGCCAGCTCCACAGGGGTCGTGCTTTCGACGGCCACATTAGACAAGCCCGAGGTATTTTTAGCCAAATCCACGACATTGATGCGGAAATAATAGGTTGTTCCCGGAGCAAGTCCTGTGATGATGCACGTTTGCGTGGTTCCCGGAATACCGGGCGGCGGCGGTGCCTGCAGCGTATTTGCGTTTGACCACCACTCCCAATCGGTGCCGCCGGGCGGATCGTTCGGCGGTATGGTGCTGTAACGGATGACATAGTACCAGGCGGGACCGCCGGAATAGCCGTTGTCTCCCGGTGCGGTCCACGCCAACGTCACGGTGGTTTCGCTGCGGTCGATGACCCGCAGATCGACGATGCGCCCGGGCGGAATGTTGTCGACCGGCGCGCTATAATTTTGCCCTGTAATGCTGACCGTCATCGGCTGGATGTATTTGTTGTAGAAGGCCTGCATTTCCGCGCGCGTCATGTTTTGCGGCAGGTAGTAGCTTCGGAAGCGCATGTCGATGCTGAAAACAGGCTCGGCCGCGGTTTTTTTCCAATCATAGATTTGCAGGCCTGCATCGCCGTAAACCGGAACGCTGTTATCGGGAAAACTGTTTTTGAGATCAAAATAATAGAGAGCCGGCGAGCGGTTGGGCGCGATCCGCGTCCCGCGGAGAGTGGTAAAAGTGATGATCGAAGCGTTGCGAAAAGTTGTCGCGGTTCTGCCCGAAAAGCCGTACCAGTGGTTTCCCGGCCAATCAGCGGTGCCGAGCAGCTTTTTGTAGATGACGTTCACCGGCGAACCATTGACCAGAGTGTCGGAGGCCCCGGCGTCACTGACAAAATTATTGCCGAAAAAGAAAATGTTCATGGCGCTGGTATTGAACGCTTCGCTGAAAGAAAGATATTCGGTTTCCAAGGTTTTGATGGCGTCGCCGGCCAGGTTGAGAGAAAAAGCCGGCTCGAATTCGGAATAGTGAGGGTAATAAAAAGTTGTTATCGGAACTCGTGATGTATCGTCAAGGTTGGCCAAGTTATTATAGAATCGAATACCCATTACATGACGACGCAAAACACGAATGGGCCCTGGCTTTACCAACAACCTGCTTTGGTCATGGAAAGCTGTCGTTTTAATGGTAATATTGATGAAAGTATAGGTTAGCGTAATATTGTAATCCTTCATTTTTTCCCAAAAATGGATGTTGCTGCCAGTGGCGGTTACATTGTTCCCCTGGTAGGTCACCTGAACAGACAGCTTTTTGATGACGCCGCGGACACGCCAATTCTCCAATATATCTACATTATTGCCTACGATGGCCAGCGAATCCGGAAATCCGGAAGCGACTTCGGAATGGTGGGCTATGCCGTAAGTCAAACCGTAAACACGATCGTTTTTGTATGTTATGTATGAGACATCACTCTTCGGCAGGGTAGGGGAGTAAAAGATATAGGCGTAACCCGATTCGCCGGTTTGAAGATCGGTACAATTGATTTCGTATCGCGGAAAGAGTTTGGACGTTTCGTCGTTGGGCCATGCGGTCAGATCGGGAGCCTTGTCCTTCAAGTCCTTCGCCATGAACACGATCTCGTCCAAGGCGGTCAATTTACCATCCCCCCACCAATCTATCTCTTTGGCTTGAGGCGTCCCCTCTTTTTCTCTAAACTCATCGACCTGAAAAGGAATCGGCGACCAGGAAGAAGAAGCTTGATCGTAAACGAATACGCGCACCCCGTCGATCGTCTTGGACAGAAAACCGCCGCATTCCGCGCCGTGAACGGTTACAATTTCCATTGGCTTGTTGACGGCTGCCCGGGCTGTGTACAATCCGAACCCCGCCGTAAAAATGATGCAGCAGAACAAAATCTTTGTTTTCATAACGTACCCACCTATGAAAAGACCGTAAACGGCTAGCGTTTTCCCTCACGTCGCCGAAAAAATATGGGGCATCACTGCCCCATATTACCGGTTGCTTGCTTTTTACTTTGAAAAACTATTGATTGAAAGATGCTATCGCCTCTTCGACCGAATCATAGTGCTCAAAGG
Organism: candidate division KSB1 bacterium; assembly: GCA_034505495.1. Lineage (NCBI taxonomy): Bacteria > Pseudomonadati > Candidatus Zhuqueibacterota bacterium. The sequence continues at coordinate 213,676 of JAPDQV010000002.1, forward strand.
TGGTAATGATTTTTGTAATCATAAAAAGGCTTTTGACTTTTTCAGTTGCGCGGGCAACCTTCAATTCACCGCCGGCATTGCGCACGGTCGAAAGCGCGCTCATCAGCATGCCGATGCCTGAGCTGTTCATCCAGGTCACTCCGCCCAAATCTATGACCACCTTTTTTACGCCGTTGGCAACCAGTTCTTTAACTCTTTGGTGGATTTCAGTCGTCTCCGGCGCTCCCATCAGCTTGCCTTTTAACTCTAAAATGGAAACTCCGGCCCGCATATCTTCCTTGAAAGCCATACTTCTCCTCCTCTTTATGGTTTATTAAAAGTATCGCTTTTTTGATTACAAATCAACAGATTCTTCCTGTAATTTGCTTACGGCGGCCATTAAAGCTTTTCCCTTTTCATGATCGGGATTGGAGGAAAGCAGCTCTTCAAGCACGGCTTTCGCTTTAGGGTACCAGCCGCTCTCGGCATAATATTCGGCGATCCTGAACCAATTCTCGCCCAAGTACCCGTTCATTTGACTTGTCATTTGCTGCAGCGGGGCGGATTGCACATTTTTAAAGCTTTCGTATAAAAAAGAGCAAACAACGACATCCTGACTGAATAATGCAATAAAGTCAGCCAGCAGGCTGGATCCTTTTGCAATGAGATTATGGATTCGTTCAAAGTATTCGCGTAAAGACTTTTCAAGTTCCTTTATATTTTCGTCTTGATCAGCCCCATAATATTCAATCATGTACTGTAATTCACGCGCGACCATTACTTTGTGAAACATCAATCCAACATGATTAATAAAGGCCTGCTCGGTCTCGTTCGGAAGGCATTTCAGCGCTTTTTCATATTCCCTCTTTTGGGGGTCTGAAATCCTTTTGTAGATTAGATGCAAATCTTCTTTAACCCGAAACAACAAGTCACTCAGTTTCTTCAGTCTTGCAAAATTGATCTGACATCCTTCCGCAATCTCTTGATACAAGGATGAAAAAACCTCTATGGATTTAAAATAATTGCTCAATACGTTTTTTATGAGCCAGGATTGATGTCGAACAACATAGGGGCAAACAGTATTTGTCGCCATAGACTTTCCTCTCAAAATGCGGCGCCCGATATAACAGTGACGCTTGCAACATTTATTTCGATTGGCCTGCCTTTGATTTGTATAATGAATCGTATTCTCTCTAACAAAGGCGGTCAGAGTATGCCGTTTAAAATTTGCTGCCTATGTTTAATATAGGGTTTTTGGATGTAATTTTGAAATGAGCATGACCATGGAGCAGC
>JAPDQV010000002.1:214957-215354 GCA_034505495.1 candidate division KSB1 bacterium
CATTTACAAATCATGCCAAAACATAAGCGGGTTTCAACCTTGCTTCGTGCAGAGATAAAATATCGCCAAATCAATAAAAATGCAAAAAAAAGGAGAGCGACTAACAGTTGCTCTCCTTCATCTCGGCAATACCCCCCATTGCCCCCTTTTTATGCTGACCCTGCGAAATCCCCCCCTAATGCCTCCTATTTCGCAGTGTCTGTATATTAAGTGTCGTTTTCCTGTGAATTTCTCTCACTTTTGTTGAAAAAATCTTTTACATTCATTATTTTGCTTTGTCATTAAAAGTCATGATCAATGAATAGTAAAGAAACGAGTTCTTCTAATAATAATGTTGTCACCCTTGCTTCGATCATCGAAGCTTGTACAAATGAACATCCCGCGATTCGCGAAAAGG
>JAPDQV010000002.1:215369-241503 GCA_034505495.1 candidate division KSB1 bacterium
CAAGTCATATCTTTACAGCGTCGTCTTTCACTATCGCGCCAGATGCCGACGCTCCAAGGATGCGGAGTGGGAGCAGAAATTTGCCGATGATGTTGTTTGTGAAGTGTTTTGTCTTTTGTGTCAGGACGGCGGCAAATTGTTGCGCGCCTTTCAGGCCGTCGACAATGAACGCTCTTTTCGCGGTTACCTTGCCACCATTACCGTCCGAGCGGCGCAACGGCTCTCGGCCCGAGAAAACAAGGTGCACCCCGAAGAGTATCTAGAGTCTTCAGAAAGCGTCTCGAATTTTCCCCGACACCGAGAGTTGTATGAACAACTCGTGGCCTGGCTGCGCAGCCATGTCTCCAGAAAGGAAAAAGATGCCGAAAGCAGAATTCTCATGTTTACGATGTATCTATTAGGCGATTTTTCCACGCAAATGCTCGCCCATCATCCCGTCTTCAAGCACATCGGCCACCGGGTGCTCGACAACACCATGAATCGACTGAAAGCCAAGCTTTTAAAAGTAATTCCTGAGAAAAATTTTCTAAAAACCGACACTTAATACAAGGAAGAAGAACGAGCCATACTCGGGCTGAATGAGTCATCTTGGGAAAATAATTGCTTTTATTGAACAGGGGGACACTCATCGACTCGAAGAATTGATGAGAGAGGCAGATAATGAAGCGCTGCGCTCTCTTTACCATCAGTATCGTCATCTTGCGGCCTCTCACCATTTCGATTTTGACATCCCAACAACAAGTTGTCCGATGGACTGCGTTTTTCTGCAAAAAGAGCCGCTGTTCTTTTTCCTTCATTTCCTTCAAGGTTATGCCGTAAACCTCAATGCGACATCGACGAAACGGCTCATCAAGCATTTAAATGATTGCTATCCATGCTTCGAAGCCTACTCTGCCGTTTTCAGGGAATATTATCAGACTTTGGCTCGGAAATAGGGGGCTCATATGAATCCGGAGATCATCAAACTAATTCCCTTTGTTCACTCGCAAGTCTGCAAAGATGTTTTGAGCGAGGAGCAATATTTTTTAGTGACTCTCCTCCGGCGTGCATTGCAAAAGACAGGAAAATGTTCGCTTTTGCCGGCGGCAAAGAAAAAGATTCAAGATCCGGAAGGGCTTTTTTATAAAATTGCTTTAAATGACTTTAATCGACGCGATGCCCGTCTTTTTGCGGCCCATCTGTTGATGGAAAACGATTTCTATCAAAGAATTCGGCCTTTGGTCGATATGATCGTTCATGCGCAGAATGTCAAAGAGGAGCCTTGCTGTTCTATGCTCCCCGATGAGGCCATTCTGTGCAAAATAGCTGTTTGCCGGACTCCTAAAAAACGAGTGACGCTTGAGGCTCTGCATCGTTTGGTCGCTTCCATAAAATCCGGCTGGTTTTCCCCGCGCTGGGCGTTTGCCGCGGCAGTCGGCATATTGGTATTCATTTCAGCTCATGGGCTATTGAAAACCGATGCGCTATACAAAGAATTTTTCGTCCATCCTCCCGAGCCTTTTGCAGCGCTTTCGCCGGAGACCTATGCTTTTCATTCAACGCTGCGACATTCTTTAGCGGAAACACTACCGAATTGGCGGGAGAACTATCGCTTGGCCGTCGCCGCCTACTTGGACAAAGATTATGAAAAAGCCGTCGAGCTTTTCAGCAAGGTTGAGCCAATTAGTCAATCGGATACAAGTCTTTCCGAAGCCTGGCGGCGGGAATTCTTTTTTCACTACGGTTTGGCCGTTCTCGGCAAAAGCGGCGGCAAAGCAATACATCGAAAAAATTACGCAGAAGCGGCGCGGCTTTTCGAAAAGGCGTTGACCTGTCGTCCGTCCCAAGAAGACGCCGATGCCGTTCGATTTTTCCTCGGATTATCACTCTTTTTACATGGCGAAAAGGCAGCAGCCGCAGCCTACTTGAAAGAAATTTCTTCAAAAAGCTCTTTTTATCGTCATGCGCAAAAGATGATATCACCTTAATTTTTGGAGGGCACTGTGCTTACTAAACTCTTGTTGGCAGTCATTACCATCCTCCTGGCGGCGGTTTTAAAAAAGCTGTACGATTTGGAAGCGGCGTTGCTCAGGCTGCAAGGTTCAGGCGGAAAACTGGAAAAACAGGATGCGCCGCAGCCGCCTCCGCCTCCGCCAAAGGAGGACGATACCAAACCGAAATGAATTGATTGAGCCAAAAAATGCCGGAATCGATTCCGGCATTTTTTATTTTACGCCTTTTCGATATATTTCGGAGTATTTTGTCCCGAGCTCCGAAATGAAATTTTTAAGGTACGGACATTTTGCGGTCTATCTACTGCTCACGGCTCTTTGCAGCCCTTTCTCAATTCGGGCGAAAGAGGCCGCTACACCTATTAGTCCCAATTACACCTCTCCTTGTACTTTTGAAATTTTGTTGCAAAATCTGCAGGCGAACCCTGAAAATTACGAAACTTATCACCGCATTTATCAGCATTTGGCAATCTCAGGCAAAACGGAGCAGGCAGCCGTTTTCCGTAAAGTCGCAAAGACTGATGCGGGCAGACAATATGCCCGATGGATGCAGGCTCGTCTGGCAGTGCTGAACGGCAAACCTGCAGCAGCGCTGCGCGATTACCGCAAAGCGATGGCGATAGAGAGACCTCCTTATGAGTTGTTGGCTGAATACGTAGAACTGTCTCATGTCGAAGGTCGGGAATTCCTGCCGTTACCTTCACCGGAAGGTCAGTCTGCAGTACTGTTCGCATGCGCTTACGCCTGCTGTCTGGAAGGACTCTTCCGCAAAGCCGATTCCCTTTTTCTCTGCATCGATGATTCGAATGCCTGGGAAATCCTCCATTACCACGGAAGAAATCTGATCTTTCTCGATCGCGACGAGTCCGCCGATTCCCTCTTTCGAAAGGGATTTCAGTGGGCACGGAATGCCGACAACCCTCGTCTGCAGGCATTGTTTGCGTTGGACTGCTTTTATACCTGTCGATCGGATGAGGAAGCGTTTTGGCTCGCTGCCGCGCAGCAGGCTGCCGAGACGGCCTGCGATCCGGAAATGACGGTCAAAATCAAAAAGTATCAGGCCTACCTGGAGCGTAAACAAGGGCATCACGACTCCGCCCTAAAGCTGTTGGATGAGGCAATTCAGATTGCGAACCAACTGGGGAAAAACTGGGAACTGGCTGAACTGCTTTTGCAAAAAGCCGAAACGCACTACCGTATTTATCAGGTTTCCGAAGCTCTGACAGCGGCTGAGCAAAGCCGCCGCTTAAGCCAAAGGATCAAAGATCGGTATCATCAAGCCGGCGCAGAGGAGATGCGCGGCAAAATCTATGAATTTTTTCAGCTCTATGATCTTGCCGAACTGCATTATAAGCGCGCCCTGGAGATTTTTGCCCAAATCGACGCTCCCCAAAAAACGGCTCGTCTTCGTCGGGCTCTGCGCTCCCTGGAGCTGCAACGGTCTACTTATGATCGCGTCATCTCGACTTACAGCGGACTTTTACGGGAGAAACCCTCTCCTCAAAACAGCAATGCTATCATCACCGGCCTGTTGGAGTTAGGAAGAGCCTATCTGCTTGCCGGAAAAGCGGATTCTTCGCTTCCGGCGTACGAAAGGGCTTTGGCGGCGGCCAAGGCCTTCGGCTCCGCCAACCAGCAGGCCTGGGCTATGGCGGGGAGCGCTCTGGCCCGATTTGCCCGCGGCGATACAGCCGTAGCCGTACCGTTGGCCCTTCAAGTGCTCAAAAGCGCCGAAATCCTGCATTCCCCGCAGCTGGCGCTGATGATGTATGCCGAACTGGGGCACTTTAAACGCCGCGCTGGTAACGATTCCGCCGCCGTCGCCTTCTATCGTCGCGCTCTCGAACTGGTCGAGTCCTTTCGCGAATCTCTTTTGGCCGAACAGCTGCGCCAAGAGTTCCTCTCTTCCTGCAGATGGAGAATTTACGAGTCTCTTCTCGAAAGTCTCGGCCGACGTTTCCTGGAGACCGGCGAGCATAATTTACTCGATGAAATCTATCAGATATTCGAGCTCATGTTGGCCAGAGCTTTGAAGGATCGGCTAAGCAGCGCCGGACGTTCTCCGCAAAATTCGGCTGAAGAAGAGTATTACCGCAACATATGTCGACTCTTTACAGCAACACAAACGGCTTTACGTCATGCAAGCGCCGATTCCGTGCATGAAGTCAATCGATTGTTGCAGGAATTGGATGAGCAAAAGCGCTTGCTGCTATCGGTACGGATCGAGGCCGAAAATCGGATCAGAACGCTTCGGCAACCAAGGCGGCATTTGACGCTCGACGAGGTTCGCTCCCGATTGTCCAACCAAACTTTAGTGCTCTATTATTTGGGTGATGACCTCTCTTTCGCCTTGGCAGTGCAGGCAGATAAAGCTGCTCTTATACCTCTCCCGGTCAATAGGCACATGGCCGCTGCACGCCGGGATTCTTTGTTGCGACCCTTTTATGCGGCGAACGAGCAGAACCTGCCGCACCTGCCCTTTAACGCCGGAGCCGCCCATCGCTTCTATTGCGATTTGCTGCAGCCCGTCATTACAGCGTTTCCCCAGTCGGAAAATTTCGTCATTATTCCCTGTTCCGAACAGGCTGCTCTACCGTTCGAGCTCCTATTGACTCGCATGCCGCAAAAGGAGTTTTATTCGCCATGTGACGAACCCGAATATGCCGATGCTTTTGCCGTTAATCGATTTGTTTTCTCTTATGCACCCTCGGCAACTTTTCTGCAGCACTCCTGCCGCATGCCTCGCATCAGGAAAGCGATGATTGTCGTCAATCCGCTGGAGAAGGGAAGCGCCGATGATGCGGATTTGCGTGCCGCCTCTTATGCGGCTTCACCGCTCCCCTTTGCTGTAAAAGAAGGCATGGCCGTCAAGAAACTGCTGCCTAAGGCGGTCGTTCTGAAGGAAACCAAAGCCTCTGAAACCGAGGTCAAACGAACTGTCGGCGACTGCGCAGTCATTCATTTCGCCACCCATACATTTATCGATCCGACCTCCGAGGCTTTTTCCGGCCTTATATTGGCTTCTTCGGCGATCGACGACGGCCTGTTGATGGGGTATGAGATCATAGACTTGCCGTTGGGCAGCCATTTGGTCGTACTCAGCGCATGCGAGAGCGGAAAGGGCACTATCATTCGCGGTGAGGGAATGCTGGGGCTGCCGCGGCTTTTTCTGGCGGCCGGCGCAGCGACGGTCGTCATGGCGCACTGGAAAGTAGAAGACCGCTTTACCGCGCAGTTCATGCCGCTCTTTTATGGTGAGCTTTGTCGACACAAGAAACCGGCGGCTGCCGCTTTACAGGAAACGAAGCGGCAGATCCTGAAAAGCCGCGAGCGACTGAACGGCCTATATCCTCAGCATCCTTTTTTTTGGGCGGCCTTTTCACTCTACGGCAACCCTCAAACTCTAGTCGAGGGCCAAGGGCGGGGTAATCGATGGCTGTTGCCGACTGTTATCCTTGCCGTCTTATGCTTGGGGGGATGGCTTGTGAAGGGGAGATTGCGCTTTATCAGCCGATGGCGATCATGCGTTCCAAGGCGAGGCGGGCTCGGCGACTGATTGCTTCCGGCACTTCGATGATATATTGAGTTTTCCGCAGCGCTTCCAACGTCATTTCGAGCGTGATTTCATTCATATGCGGACACCGAACGCTGCACAATCGCAACATCTCTTTATCGGGGTTTTCAGCAGCGATGTTTTCGCCCATCGCGCATTCGGTCAGCAGCAGATACCGTTTTGCCGGCGAGGATTTGACGTATTTGATCATTGCCGAGGTGCTGCCGCTGAAATCCGCTGCGGCAACGACTTGGGGGCTGCATTCGGGATGCGCCAAAATCACGGCGTCCGGAAATTGTTTGCGAACCGCTTTGATGTCCTGAACGGTGAATTTTTCGTGCACTTCGCAGCGGCCTTTCCAGCCGATGATCACGTAGCGCAGGTTGTCGGGATTTCGACGCAGTACGCGGGGATTCTTTAGCGGAAAAATAATATCTAGGCCGGTCTCTTTAGCAACGTTGCTTGCAAGATATTCATCCGGCAAAAAAATGATCGATTCGGCTCCCAGCGATTCGACAACCGCCGCCGCATTGCCGCTTGTGCAGCAGATGTCGCTTTCTGCTTTAACATCCGCATAAGTATTGACATAGCTGACCACCGGAACGCCGGGGTACATTTTACGCAGCCGACGCACATCCTCGGCCGTGATGCTTTCCGCCAAGGAACATCCGGCTTTGGGCGAGGGAACGAGCACTGTCTTGCTTGGATTGAGAATTTTGGCCGTTTCGCCCATAAAGCGCACGCCGCAAAAGACGATGATGTCTTTGTCCGTCGTTGCGGCGCGGCGCGAGAGCTCTAAAGAATCCCCGACAAAATCGGCAACTGTATGGTAAAGTGCCGGCTCCATGTAATTGTGACCAAGAATAACGGCGTTGCGTTCCTTTTTTAGACGATTAATTTCGTAGACCAGCTCGGCTTTAATGCGCAACTCCGCCTCCGGCACAATGTCCCGCAACATTGCCCGCATTTTTTCGAGTGTTTGACCGACAGTCGTCTCTTCGATCGGCATAATCGTAACGTCCTTTTTTCTTTACAATAAATTAATCAATCCTGCAGCCAATTGCAAATCTTCAAAGCAGTTGACTCCGGCCAAAAACCTTGCTTTTCAAAACAAACTATTCTATCTTTTCCATCCGCACGCTTGGGCTGAACTGATACTCTGGAGTGTTTATGGCAAAATGCCGGCGAATCATCTTGTGGATCATTGTGTCGAGCCTATTCCTTTTTTGCGGACAGAAACAAAAAGGCATTTCGCAATTCGTTCGCGTTGAAAACGGTAAGCTTTACGAGGGGAAAAGAGAGCTGCGTTTCATTTCCTTCAATGTTCCAAACCTGCACTATATCGAGGACAACCTGCCGTTTACGGAGACCAATCCCTGGCGGTTACCGGATGAATTCGAGATTCGCGACGCCCTGCGGTCGGTTCAGCAAATGGGCGGGAAAGTGGTGAGGATCTATACCCTGTCGGTCAAAAGCGAACGAGACGGTGCTAATGTGACCCGTCATGTACTTGGGCCGAATCAATTCAACGAAGAAGCATTTCGAACGCTTGACCTCGTCCTTAAAATCGCTCGCGAGCACGGCATACGTTTGATCATCCCATTCGTCGACAATTGGAGCTGGTGGGGAGGAGTCGCCGAATATGCCGCTTTTCGCGGCAAGGACAAGGATGCCTTTTGGCATGACCCGCAGGTGATAGCTGATTTCAAGTCCACCATTTCCTATGTGTTGAACCGGATTAACCCTTTCACCGGCATTGCTTATAAAGACGATCCGACGATTTTGGCGTGGGAGACGGGCAATGAATTGACGTGCCCCCCAAAATGGACGGCCGAAATTGCCGCGTTTATCAAGAGCATTGACCGCAATCATTTGGTGATGGACGGATTTCACAGTCAAAAGCTGCGCGAGTCATCGCTCAAGGACCCGAACGTCGACATTGTCACGACGCATCATTATGAAAAAGACGCTGATTCGATGGCGGCTCACATTCGTGCCAATATGGCCGCGGCGTCCGGCAGAAAGCCTTATATCGTCGGCGAGTTTGGTTTTATCGACACCCCTGGTGTTCGGCGGGTGCTTGACACGGTCATTCGCGGCGGCTGCAGCGGCGCGCTTATCTGGAGTCTGCGTTTTCACAATCGCGACGGCGGTTTTTATTGGCATTCGGAACCCTACGGCGGAAATCTTTTCAAGGCATATCACTGGCCCGGCTTTCCTTCAGGCGAGCCCTACGACGAGAGTGGATGTCTGGAGTTGATGCGGCAAAAGGCTTTCGAAATTCGCGGCCTGCCGGTGCCGCCGTTGGAACCGCCCCAACCGCCGAAGCTTCTGCCCATTCCTTCGGTTGCGGCAATTTCTTGGCAAGGATCAGCGGGCGCTTCGTTCTATATCATCGAACGGGCGGAATCTCCCTCCGGCCCCTGGACGACGATAGCCGACAAGGTTAATGATGCGGACGTGCAGTATCGACCGCTTTATCATGACGACACAGTCGAAATGGGACGAACCTATTTTTATAGGGTGCGCGCGGGCAACTATGCCGGTGTTTCGGAACCCTCGAACGTCGAGACGGCGCCGCCGGTCGAGCGTTTGTCTTTTATCGATGAATGCGCCGATTGGAGCCGCGCGGCCGAACATGAAGGTGAAATCATACTTAAACAGGATGAAGCACGACGCGCCAAAGAGGATATTCATCGCTTCCTATGCAGGCCAGGATCATCGCTGGTTTACCGCTGTAAGGGTCCCATTTCTTTCGTCAAGCTCTATACCTTCAGTATGAGCAAATCTCCCCGAATTCGTCTTTTCGGCTCAAGCGACGGCAGAAACTGGCGGACTTTGCACTTGGAGGAGTTCCGGGTGGGGAGTGAGGAAGGCGCATACGGATATTGGACGCCGGTAATTTTTTCTTCCGCAGATTTTTCGCTTCCCCTTACTTTTGTTAGAATTGAAACAGCTACGGATATCGAACTGTCAAGAACGGAAATCGAGTATGGAGAGTGAACGTTTGCAGGAATTGAAGCAGCGTGCGCATCGAGAGCTGCTTGAGAACATTCTGCCTTTTTGGCGCAGTCAGGTCATTGACTACCAGAACGGCGGCTTTATCGGCCGGATGAGCCATGATTTGGTCATCGACAAGCGGGCGCCGAAGGGACTGATTCTTAACGCGCGACTGTTGTGGAGTTATTCGGCGCTTTACGATTTTACCCAGGACAGCAGCTGCCTCAATTTGGCGCGCCGCGCCTATGACTATTTGCTAGGCAATTTCCTCGACTCGGAATACGGCGGAGCGTATTGGATGCTCGATGTACTCGGGGCGCCGCTCGACGCCAAAAAAAAGATCTACGGCCAGGCCTTTGTTATTTACGCGCTGGCGGAATATTACCGCGTCTTCGGCCAAGAGGAAACCCTTGCCAAGGCGCTGGAGCTGTTCGAATTGATCGAAAATGCCGCTTGGGACGAAGAATTCGGAGGGTATGTCGAGACTTTTGAGCGGGATTGGACGCCGACCAGCGATCTGCGCCTGAGCGCCGTCGATATGAACGAAAAGAAATCCATGAACACCCACCTGCACGTGCTGGAAGCGTATGCGGCGCTTTATCGGCAGTCGCGCGAAAAGGCGGTGGCCAAACGGCTCGAGCAGGTGCTGCAGCTCTTTTTCGAACACATTATCGATGCGCAAGCGTACCGGCTGCATATGTTTTTCGATGAGAAATGGACGGTAAAGAGCACGGTCGATTCTTTCGGCCATGACATCGAAGCGAGCTGGTTGTTGTGCGAGGCGGCGGAGATCCTGGAAGACAACGATTGGATCGGTAAAGCTAAGGAAACGGCCGTCAAGATGGCTGATGCCGTGCTCGAGAAAGCAGTGGACAAAGACGGCGGCATTTTTTATGAAGGCGGTCCTGAGGGCATTATCGACACGGACAAGCACTGGTGGCCTCAGGCGGAAGGGGCGGTGGGATTTCTCAACGCTTACTCGATTTCCCGCGATGAACGGTTCCTGGACGCCGCCGTCAAAACGTGGGAGTTTATCGAACAATATATAGTCGACAAAGTGCACGGAGAATGGTTTTGGCGCGTCGACCGAGACGGCAAGCCGATTCTGGAGGAACCTAAAGTTTCCGAATGGAAATGCCCCTATCACAATAGCCGCGCCTGCCTGGAAATTATCAAGAGAGTCGATCAGCTGAATCAATAAGGAGAAACTATGGACCGCATCGCTTTTGAGCAGCAAGTCAGAAAATTAATGAACGATTATCACCATTTCATCAGCCGACCGAACATCAAGCTGCCCTCGCGCAACAACATTTACTGCCGCTACAAATATCCGGTATTGGAGGCGCAGCATACACCGCCTTTCTGGCGCTTCGACCTCAACTACGAGACCAATCCCCATTTGCTGGAGCGACTAGGGGTTAACTGCGTGTTCAATTCCGGCGCCATCATGTTAGACAACAAGATCTATCTCATGGCGCGCGTCGAAGGCGTCGACCGCAAATCCTTTTTTGCCGTGGCCGAAAGCGAGACGGGCGTGGACGGATTCAAGTTTTGGGACTATCCGGTGGTTTTGCCCGAGACGGAGGACCCGGACATCAACGTCTACGACATGCGGCTGGTCAAGCATGAGGACGGCTGGATCTATGGTCTTTTCTGCACAGAACGCAAAGACCCCAAGGCTCCTCGCACGGACACCTCTTCGGCAGTGGCGCAGGGAGGGATTGCCCGCACCAAGGATTTGAGGACGTGGGAACGGCTGCCTGACCTCAAGTCCAGTTCGCCGCAGCAGCGCAACGTGGTGCTGCATCCGGAGTTCGTCAACGGCAAATATGCCTTTTACACGCGGCCGCAGGACGGCTTTATCGATACCGGAACCGGCGGCGGCATTGGCTGGGGCCTTTCTGACAGCATGAATCCTGCTATCGTTACGGAAGAAATCATCGTCGACGATCGCCGCTACCACACCATTAAGGAGGTTAAAAACGGCCAAGGGCCGGCGCCGATCAAAACGGAATACGGCTGGCTTCACCTGGCGCACGGCGTCCGCGCCTGCGCTGCCGGACTGCGTTATGTTCTCTACATGTTCATGACCGACCTTAAGGAACCTTGGCGGGTGACGCATGCGCCGGGCGGCTATTTTATCGCTCCGGAAGGCGAAGAGCGCGTCGGCGATGTTTCCAACGTCGTTTTTTCCAACGGCTGGGTGCTGCGCGGCGATGAGGTGTTGATTTACTACGCATCGTCGGACACGCGGCAACATGTCGCAACGGCCCCCTTGGAAAAACTCATCGATTATGTGATGAATACGCCGGAAGACCCTGGTCGTTCGTACGCCTGCGTTCAGCAGCGGATTTCGCTCATCGACCGGAACCTCAAGGCTCTCAAAGCAATGAAAATCGCTTGGTAACAAAAAAGGCAACCTTTGAGGTTGCCTTTTTTATTGAATCTGTCTGTCGCCAAGTCTACTTTTTAATGTAAACGGCCTTACCCTTCATGTCGCCGCGCGGCGAGGATTGGGTGAATTCGATCGTCAACTCTTTGCCGTCGGCCGACAGCTTCCAAGTTTCCACACGTTTCGATTCGAACGAACCCATCTGGCCTTGAAACTTGCGCAGCGTATCGATCACCAACGCCTTGTCCTTCCATTCGGCCTTTACTTCCGACTCGCCCCGTTCGTTGCTGGTCTTGGTGACCTTGCCGTCGAGCGTGGTGGTGGTGGTGATGGTGCGTTCATTACCGTCAAAGCCCACCATCGTCCGTTCGATGGTCAACGAATTGGCCTCCTGCGTAACCTTCATTTTGGGAGCGGTAAAACCGCCGAAACCGCGGCCGCCGGGGCCTTGGCCCGGGTCGGGAAGTTCACTTTTGCTGCGGTCCAGCTCCCATGAGCCGCTAAAATTTACCGCGGCGGCAAACAGCGCCAAGGATAAAATCGACACGAGTATAAAAGCTTTTTTCATGGACGACTCCTTTCCTGATAGTCGCAAAAAGAAACGTATGCTTTAGAAAATTGTTCTCGTGTCGTACTCCAAGGGGCGTCAAATTGTCGAAAAATAAAAAGGCTGCCTCCCGTAAGTTGGGGGCAGCCTCTGCGTTTAATCGACAATGGCAAAACTGCCTTCGAGTCCTTCCTGCGCGTTCCAGCCTATCCAGACTTTAAAGTCGCCTGCTTCCACTATATACGTGTTGTCCAGTCCGTGAAAGCCGCAATCGGCTGCTTTCAGTGTAAAGGTGACGGTCTGCTTTTCGCCTGGCTTTAAGGTGACCCGCTTGAAGCCTTTCAGTTCTTTGACCGGTCGGGTAACGCTGCCGAACAGATCGCGAATGTAAAGCTGGACGACTTCGGTCGCCTCATAATTGCCGATATTGGTGATGTCGGCGGAGACTTTCAACTCGCCGTCCTTTTTTACCGTCGGCTGCGAAACCTGCAGATTCTCATATTTGAATTTGCCGTAGGTCAAACCGTAGCCGAAGGGATATTCGGGCGTAAAATCAACGTCGAGATATTTTGAGGTAAAATCCTGGGGATCGAGGGGCGTGCCCATGGGGATTCCCGTGGAGGTAGGAGAGGGCGGACGTCCCGTATTTTTGTGCGAATAATAAAGGGGAATTTGACCCACAGTGCGCGGAAAGGTGACGGACAGTCTGCCGGAAGGCGATGTTTTGCCGAAAACCAGGTCGAAAAGCGCCGCTCCGCCCATGGTGCCTGGGTGGAAATAATAGAGAACGGCTTTTGACTTGGCCGTTACGTTTTGAAAGGTAAGCGGCCTCCCGGCCATGATCACGGTGACGATCGGTTTACCGGTTTTGGCAATTTCAGCAACCAGCTCTTCCTGTGCACCCGGCAGGTTCAAAAACGCGCGGCTGTGAGCTTCGCCCGAAAGGATCTGTTCTTCGCCTAAAACCAATAGAACGACATCAGCTTTTTTGGCCGCAGCAACCGCCGCTTTAAATCCGGAACGGCTGACGTCGCGGCTCGTCTTCAATCCAGGGGCGTAAAAACAGTTCTTACCCAGACGCTCTTCAAAGGCCTTTTTAGGGGTTACGACGGCCTGGGCGTCGCCGTCCAAGACCCAACAGCCCATCTGATCGACCGGGCTGTCGGTCAGCGGCCCAATTACCGCCACTTTGGCGTTCGCCTTGAGCGGCAGAATTCCCTCGTTTTTCAGCAAGACGGCGCTTTCCAAAGCCGCCTGATAGGCAATTTCTTTATGCTCCTGCGAAAGAATTTTGTCGCGGTGCGCACCGTCGTTGTAAGGACGATCGAACAAGCCTTTGCGCATCTTGATACGCAGGATATTGGCGACCAGCTGGTCGATCATCTTTTCATCGACCAGCCCTTCCTGCACCAGCTCTTTCAAATGGGAAGCATAGGCGTTGCTGATCATTTCCATGTCTACACCGGCGTAAATCGACTTGAAAGCGACTTCTTTTTTGTCCTTGCAGAAACCATGATTGATCATTTCGGTCATCGATTCCCAGTCGCTGACGACAAAGCCGTCGAACTTCCATTCTTCGCGCAAGACCTGACGCAGCGTAAACGGATTTCCCGACGCCGGCACGCCGTTGAGGTCGTTAAAGGCGCTCATCAGGGTTCCGACGCCGGCTTTGACTGCGGCATGGAAGGGCGGGAGATAGACGTCACGCAGCAGTCGTTCCGGGATCCAGGTGGTGTTGTAGTCGCGGCCGCCTTCGGCAGCGCCGTAACCCACATAGTGTTTGGCGCAGGCGACGATGCTGGTGGGGTCATCAAGACTCCGGCCTTGAAATCCCTTCACCAAAGCGGCGGAAAGCTGAGAAGCCAGATAGGGATCTTCTCCCAACGACTCGGCGATGCGGCCCCAGCGGGGATCGCGGGAAATATCAACCATGGGTGCAAACGTCCAGTGAATACCGTCGGCAGAGGCTTCGACCGCCGCCATGCGCGCGCCCTTTTCGACCAAATCCGGGTTCCAGGTGCACGATTGGCCGAGCGGTATCGGCAGAATCGTACGGTAGCCGTGAATCACGTCGCGACCATAGATGAGCGGGATGCCGAGCCGAGACTCTTCGACCGCGATCTTTTGAAACTCATTGCGGAGCTGCCAGTCGTTTGTACCCCCGGCGTTGAGGAAAGAACCCACGGCACCGGAGCGGATCCAGCCTGCATATTCCGCCTCGAGCTTGCCGCTCCAGGGCATGCGCTGCGACATCTGGCCGATCTTTTCGTCCAGCGTCATTTTCTGCAGCAGTTCGGCAATCTTTTTCTCGCTTTCTTGAGCCCAAGCGGAGCCGGCGAAAAGAGCGGAAATAATCATCATACAAAGCACCTTTTTTCTCTTCATAGGACTTCTCCTTTCAGCTTTTACAAAAATAGCCTTTTTTCAACAATCTAGAACTTTGTCGTCCTGCAGAATCAAAGTTTGTAGCTCTTTTTAGCCAAATGGTAGGCCAAGTCGACAATGACCTCTTCGGCTTCATCCAAATCCAAGACATGTTCCGCCGTGAGCTCCGCCAGATAGCGGGCATCGATGCGCCGCGCCAGATCATGCCGCGCCGGTATCGAAGGAAATGCGCGCGTATCGTCGATGAAACCAACAGTATTGTAGAAACCGGCCGTTTCCGTGGTCATACGGCGATAACGCAGCATGCCTTCCCGACTGTCGTGGAACCACCATGCCGGACCCAGCTTCATGGCCGGATAATGGCCTGCCAGGGGCGCCAGCTCGCGCGAGTAGGCGGACTCGTCGATGGTAAAAACGATCAAGGTCAGGCGCAAATCATTGCCGTACTTGTTGAGCAGGGGCTTGAGATCGTGAACGAAATCGGTTCGCGAAGGGATATCGCAGCCTTTGTCGGGGCCGAACCTTTGATAAATGAGCGGATTGTGATTGCGGACCACACCAGGATGGATCTGCATGACCAAACCGTCTTCGATGCTCATGCGCGCCATTTCCATAAGCATGTGGCCGGTAAAAAGAGCGGCATCCTCGGCCGTGGCCGTTCCGCGCAACGCCCGATCATAAATCTGTTCCGCTTCATTTTTGCTCAATTCGACAGTAAAAGCCGAAGCCACGCCGTGATCGGTCGAGGTCGCGCCCATGGACTTGAAAAAAGCACGTCGATTTTCCAGTGCAGCCAGATAGCCGCTGTAAGTAGAGGTGTCGCAACCGCTCAGTTCGGCTAATCGTTCGATATTTTTGCGCCAGTCTTTTGCGGCAATATCGGTCACATTGTCGGGACGAAAGGCGGGTATGACGCGTCCCTTCCACCCGCTTTCACGGATGCGGCGGTGATGCTCCAAAGTGTCCGTCGGTGCGTCGGTCGTGGCCAGCACTTCGATGTTGAACCGTTCGAACATCGGTCGCGGCAGATTTTCCGGCCGCTGCAGCGCCTCGGACAGTTCATCATAGATCTCCATCGCCGTTTCACGGCACAAGCGTTTGCGGATGCCGAACACATCGTGCAGCTCGTGCTTCAGCCACATGCCCGTCGGTGTGCCGCGAAAGAGATAAAAGTGGTCCGCTACGGTTTGCCAGATTTTGCGATCGTCGCTCTCTACCGGCTCGCCGTCCAAGCGGCTGATGCCGAGCTGTTCCAGCGGTATGCCGTGCGAGTAGAGCATGCGGAACAGATAGTGATCAGGAATCACGAGCAGGCGCGTGGGATTGGGGAATGGGCGATTGTCGGCAAACAAGCTGGGATCGACATGGCCGTGCGGGCAAACCAACGGCAGATCTTTGACCAGGCGATAGAGACGGCGGGCAATCTCCCGCTCGCGAGGATTGGCGCTAAAGTATCTGTCGTCATCCGGATGCAGGGCATGGATTGCCATCGTGACCGCTCCCATTTCTTGACCGATTGAATTTACTCTTTTTGCGGGAAAAAGAAAAGAGTTTCCCACCAATCAGATAAAGAACGGGAAGCAGATCGTTCTCGCGTTAACAATGGATAAGCGGCAAATCAGCCAGGATGTAAAACAGTTTCGCCCCGAATGTATCTTAAAAACTGAATGAAAAATGATGCATGAGAATCAGTACGTCGTTATGGCAATCGGTGCAATGATAATATCGCGAAGATAAAAGCAATCTCATCCACCATTTGCGATGAATACGCTGCAGCTCCATCGATTTACAGCGGGGACATTCGAAATGTAAACTCAACTTCATCGATTTCTCCTTTCAAAGCGGTCAATGCGCCGAACCGCTTTTCGCTGATTCAAACCAATTCCCCTTTAAAAATCATAACCGCGCTGCCTCCCAGCAGCACCGAATCCGGCTTGACCACAACGAGCAGCTCGCCGCCGCGGTTGCTGGCTTGATAGGCGCGCAGCGAGGATTTTCCCAGAAGTTGGGCCCAATATGGCCCCAAGCAGCAGTGCGCTGAACCCGTCACTGGATCTTCGTTAATGCCTACGCGCGGCGCAAAAAAGCGCGAGATGAAATCATATGCGGGATCCTCGCTGCGGCTGGTCAGAATAATGCCGCGAACCGGAAATTCAGCAAGCTCGTAAAAATCCGGCACGAAATCCGTCACCATTTGCGGATCCTCCATATGAATCAGCATGTCGTGGCGGTTTCTGCCGACATAGATCGGAGGTGCGCCGAAAATTCGCGTCAGGCTCGGCGAGCTTTCTGTCGGTTTCGGCGGTTCCGAAGGAAATTTCATCCAATAGAGATCACCTTCCTTGCGTACCGTTAACAGGCCGCTGCGCGTATGAAAGTGCGCCTCACTGCCGGTCGAGAGTCTCCCGATTTCGAACAGAACGTGCGCCGCGGCAAGCGTGGCGTGACCGCAGAGGTCGACCTCGGTCGTCGGCGTAAACCATCGCAGGTGAAAGCCGTCTTCCAAAGGCAGAACAAACGCCGTTTCGGAAAAGTTCATCTCTGCAGCAAACGCCTGCATCCAACTCTCATCGGCATGCCTTTCCAGCAGACAAATCACCGCCGGATTCCCTTTGAACTTTTCTTTAGTAAAGGCATCGACTTGATAGATGTTGATTCCCATGGACGTCTCTATCGACACTCTTTTTTCCTAACGGCGCAGCCAAACCCAACTAGTTGTCGCCGCAATTCGCTGCGCAGGTTTTTTAATACTACGCGCAAGCGCCTCGAATGCGGAGAATTGGTCTTAAGCAAGTTTTTTTTGATAGAAACGATAAGTTTTGTAACGTTCCGCCTGCAGATCTTCGAGAGCGCGAATCATGCGCTGGTTTGTTTCGACAATAATCGAGCATTCCGATTCCGTGTAGCCTTTCCTGATGCCCTCCTCGATGGTGTTGAGATAAAAGAGAACGTCCAAACCTTTATGGCGATGCTCTTTGAGCACTCCCATGGCGAGCGTGCGCAGCCGCCGGATTTTCCGCATGTGGTAAAGAATTTTCAACAAGCCGAACGGAAAAAGCCGGCCGTTGGCCTTTTGCAGCGCCGGATTGATGTCTTTGATGGTGAGAGAAAATCCGATACATTGATCGCCGATAAAGGCCAGGTAGGCCAGATCGGGATCGACGACGAATTTGAGCTCTTGGGCAAGATCCGCCAGTTGCCGCTCCGTGAGCGGAACGTGGCCCCAGTTCTCCATCCACGCTTCGTTGAAAATGGTTCCGACATGCTTAACCGCCTCGTCCAGCCGTTTGAGATCGATCTTTTCTATTCGGATCCCCTGTTTGAGAATACGGTCGCGGATACGATGAAAAATCGGCTGCAGGCGGACCGTATTGCGCACCATAAAAGCGTACCAGTCGATGGATTTCTCGTAACCGCATTGCGTCAGAAGGTCGTTGTAATAAGGCGGATTATAAGGGAGAAGAATAACCGGCAGCGAATCAAATCCTTCGTACAGCATGCCGCTGGCATCATAGAGGGTAAAATTGTAGGGACCTTCTGCGCGGGTTTTGCCCCGGTGTCGCAGCCAGGCTTCGGCGTGCTCAAATAGAGCTGCCGCCGCTTCAGGATGGTTAAAAGCTTCGAAAAACCCGAAATGCCCGCTTTCCATATCGCGGTACTTTTCATATTGATGATCGACGTGGGCGCTGATACGGCCTACCATCCGATCGCCTTCGAAGGCCATAAACAGTTCCGCCTCGCCGAACTCGAAAAACGGCCCTTTCTCCGGCGAGAGGAATTTCATTTGGTCATGTATAAGAGGCGGAACCCAGTAAGGATTGTTTTTATAGACCTGCCAAGGGAAAAGAACGAACTGTTTGAGCTCTTTTTTACTTCTAACCGGTCGCACTGTCAGGCTCATGGGCGGTCTCCTTTGCTTGCCGACTCAAATTTTTTGTTGATATTTTGCCGAAATTTCAGTAAAATTAAACAGAAAAAATCATTGTGAAATAGAAAGGTCAGAGCTTTCATGGCACATCACAAGTCAGCGATTAAACGCATTAGAACCGCCAAGCGCAACCGCATGCGGAATCGCCATTACACTTCGATGTTGAAAACGCAGATTAAAAAAGTTCGTACGGCAACGTCGAAAGAAG
The DNA here is from genome assembly GCA_034505495.1 of candidate division KSB1 bacterium. NCBI lineage: Bacteria > Pseudomonadati > Candidatus Zhuqueibacterota bacterium. The sequence goes on from JAPDQV010000002.1 coordinate 233,374, forward strand.
ATGCCGAAAAGCTGTTTCGGGAAGCCAGCTCTTTGCTGGACAAGCTGGCGGCAAAAGGCATCATTCATCGCAACAAGGCGGCCAATCAAAAGTCCAAACTTTCCGCTGTGGTCAGCAAACTGAACTAAGCTATTAATTTGCTAAAGGAAAAAGCCGAGCCTTTTGAGGCTCGGCTTTTTTATTATTTTTGCACCATGTAATTCGGCGATTCATGAGTGATGGTCACGTCGTGCGGGTGGCTTTCCAAGAGTCCGGCCTGAGTAATGCGGATAAAGCGTGCTTTTTCCTTCAGCTCCTGGATATTGGCGGAACCGCAGTAACCCATGGCGGCGCGTAACCCGCCGATCATCTGAAAGATGACGTCGCTTAACTTGCCGCGATAGGGCACACGTCCCTCGATGACTTCGGGCACCAGCTTTTTGGTGTCCTGAATGCCTTCTTGAAAGTAGCGATCGCCTCTGCCGCTGCGCATTGCGCTCAACGATCCCATGGCGCGATACACCTTGTAGCTGCGGCCTTCATAGTAGATCAATTCGCCTGGACTTTCATCGGTGCCGGCAAGCATGTTGCCGAGCATGACCGAGTCCGCGCCGGCGCCGATAGCCTTGGCAATGTCGCCGGTCTGTTTGATGCCGCCGTCGGCAATCAGCGGGATGTCGTAGCGGGCGCAGACTTCGGCGCAGTCCATGATGGCCGTCAGCTGCGGCACGCCGGTTCCGGCCACGACGCGGGTTGTGCAGATCGATCCGGGTCCTATGCCCACCTTGACGGCGTCCACACCGGCCTCGATCAGGTCGCGGCAGGCTTCAGCCGTGGCGATGTTGCCGGCAATCAGCTGAATATCGCCGAACTCTTTACGCAGCATTTCGATGGTATTCAACACGCCGCGGGAATGACCGTGCGCCGTGTCGATAACGATGACGTCGACTCCGGCATCGAGCAGCGCCTGCGCGCGTTCCTTTGTATCTCTGGCGACACCGACCGCTGCACCGACCAGCAGGCGGCCATGCTCATCCTTGGCGGCGTTCGGGTAGCGCTTGCGGTTCTGAATGTCCTTGACCGTGATCAGGCCGACCAGCCGCTGCTCCTCATCCACGACCAGCAGCTTTTCGATGCGATGTTTCTGCAGAATCTTTTCCGCCTGCTCCAGCGAGGTCCCTTTCGGCACCGTCACCAAATTGTGGCGCGTCATCAAATCCGACACCTTTTTGGTCAAATCGGTTTCGAAGCGCAGGTCGCGGTTGGTCAGTATGCCGACGAGCTTTTCGCCGTCGAGGATCGGGATGCCGGAAATGCGGTACCGTTTCATTACCTCCATGGCCTCGCTGATCTGCCGATCCGGCGACAGCGTAATGGGATTCATAATCATGCCGCTTTCCGAACGCTTGACGCGATCGACTTCGGCGGCTTGTTCATCGATGGAATTGTTTTTATGGATGATGCCGATGCCGCCTTCCCGCGCTAAAGCGATTGCTTGTTCCGATTCCGTCACCGTATCCATGGCCGCGCTGACGATGGGAATGTTGAGTCGGATTTTGCGGGTCAGCCTCGTGCTGACGTCCACCTGAGCCGGCAGCACCTCCGATTTGTTGGGAATCAGCAGAACATCGTCGAAAGTGTATCCTTCTCTGACAATCACACCCATATCTTTATCTCCTTTTCGTTACATCGGCCCAACGGCCGCTTCGACGGCATGTAAAAGGTCGCCGTTTCTTATCAATTTTAGTAAAGTTTGAATATCCGTTTGAATCAGACGGTCCTCATCCAACGTGGGGATAGATCTGCGGATGATGCGATGGGCCGCCTCCGAACCTATACCGGGTTTGAGTGTACCGCGCAGGTCAAGCGCCTGGCAGGCGGCCAAAAGCTCCACCGCCAGCACGGTTTCGGCATTTTCCACGATTTCCAGCGCTTTGCGCGCCGAATGCGTCCCCATGCTGACGAAATCTTCCTGATTGGCCGAAGTCGGGATCGAGTCTACGGAAGCCGGATGACTCAGGACCTTGTTTTCCGAGACGAGAGCGGCGGCCGTCACTTGGGCGATCATGAGGCCTGAATGCAGACCGCCGTGCCGCGTCAAAAACGCAGGCAGGCCGCTTTGGACCGGATCCATAAGGTTTTCCAAGCGGCGCTCAGAAATATTGGCCAGTTGGGAAACGGCAATAGACAAAACGTCGCAGGCGAGCGATAACGGCTGAGCGTGAAAGTTGCCGCCGGAAAGAATTTCACCCTCTTTGCTAAAGACCAAGGGATTATCGGTGCAGGCGTTGAGCTCGGTTTCCACCACTTCTTGGACATAGCGTAAAGCCTGACGAACCGCACCATGCACTTGCGGAATGCAGCGCGAACTGTAAGCGTCCTGCACTTTGCTGCATGTGCGATGGCTGGCGACGATTTCACTGTCGGCCATCAGCGCACGCAGGTTGGCGGCCACTTGGATCTGCTCCTTATGGCCGCGCGCCCGATGGATGCGCTCGTCGAACGCTGTATTGGTGCCCAAAAGGCTTTCGGTGCTCATGGCTCCGGCAATGTCGGCGATTTTGCTCAACTGTACCGCGCGAGTAAGCGCTTCCACGGCGTAGGCGGCGGTGATTTGCGTGCCGTTCAGAAGCGCCAAACCCTCTTTGGCCTGCAGTTTCAGCGGCTGCAGACCGACGCGCTGCAGAGCTTCGCCGCCGCTCAACCGGGCACCGTCGATCAGAGCCTCGCCCAATCCCATCAGGACGAGCGTCAGGTGAGCGAGTGGAGCCAGATCGCCGGAAGCGCCCACTGAGCCTTTGCAGGGAATAATCGGCGTCACATTGCGATTAAAGAGCTCCACAACCAGCTCTGCAACTATAGGCCGAACGCCCGAATAGCCTTTACAAAGAGAATTGGCTTTCAACACCAAAGCGGTTCTGACAATGGGCGTCGGAATCGGATCCCCGACTCCACAGGCATGGCTCAAAACAAGGTTTCTCTGCAGTTCTTCGATTTGTTCATGGGGAATGACGACGGAGCTCAGCTTGCCGAAACCCGTATTCACGCCGTAAACGATGTGCCCGGATGCAATTGCCCCCTCGACGGTCTGCCGTGTCTGCTGCATTCGTTCTCGTGCTTCCGGCGCGATGGCCGCTTCATACCCTTCGTGTACCAGATTGTGAACGTTCTGCAGCGACAACGACTCGCCGTCGATCAAAACCTGATTCATTCAGCCAGTCCCGTTTCAATTTATAAATTTTAGGAAATATTTAGGAAAGAATCAACCCGTTTTTCGGCGGAAAAGAAAAAGGCGGCCAAAAGGCCGCCTTGATCAGAGAGTCGCAGCAGAGCGGAAATGTTCGTAAAGCTTGAGAACTGCCGGAACATAGTTGCGGGTTTCTTCCCACAAAATCGCATCGTCCCGGTTGTTGGCGATCCACATGGCGGCACGTTTTGGGCCGCCGTTATAGGCCGCCAAGCCTCCGTCATGCTCGTACAGGGTGACCATTTCGTTCAGGTACCGGCAACCCAGGCGAATGTTCAAGATTGGATCGAACAACACTTCCTCGGGACTCGTCCAGGGAATCCCCTCCTCGACGGCCAGAAAAGCACCGGTCATCGGCATGACCTGCATCAGTCCCAGAGCCCCGGCCCGCGAAACCACTTTCGGATCCCAGGTCTTGGCGCTTTCGTGCGTGATCGTCGCGCAAATAAAGTCAACGTTAAGATTGGGATATTTTTGACTCATGCGGTAAATTTCTGCAGCCACGGCGTATTTGAGGGAATCGCTCATGGTTCGATTATAACGCGAAATGATCTGCACGACTTTATCAATGCTCGCCTGACGTTCTTCGTTCATTTGGATCATGCGGTTGCCGGCAAGTGCTCTGCTTCGCATCTGATAAAACTGCTCGTCGGAGACAGGTTCGGCCTTGTCTACTAAAACAAGGACGAGGACGCCCGCAGCGGCGAGCAGGAGTGAGACGGCTGTCAACGGCCTCACCCATTTTTTAATTGCGTTCATGCTCTTGCCTCCAAAATTAACCTTGCTGCCTTTCTACAGTTGCTTGTCCGTTTGGGTATTATTCAATTTGCGTGCCGGCATTTCAACCAGATTCGCCCTTTCGGGGGTTAGGCCGATAATTGTTGAATTTATTGCAAATATGCTCTATATTTTTTTAACAGACATTGATATGGATAACATAAAAGAGACGCGAAAAAATTTCTTCTAGTCCGAATTTGCAACGCTTTCTCAAATTCGGACAGCTATTCTAAAGATGACATCCAGAGAGAGGAGAGCTTTTGCGGGAAATTGCCTGTTCTCAAATCGTCGAAGCAGTCAGAGAGCTTTGTCTCGATGCCAACTATCGCCTCAATCCGTCGATGATCCGCGCTCTTGAGGACGCCCGTCAGCGCGAGGAAAGCCCTGCCGGCAGGAAAATTCTCGATCATTTGCTCGAAAATGCGCGCATTGCTGCTTCAGGTGAAAATCCGCTTTGCCAGGATACCGGTTTGGTGGTTTTTTTCATCGAATTGGGGCAGGAGGTGCATCTGGTCGGCGGTCGGCTTGAGGATGCGGTCAACGAAGGTGTTCGCCGCGCCTATCGAGAGGGATATTTGCGCAACTCGGTTGTCGGCGATCCGCTGCGTCGGCGCAACACGGGCGACAACACACCGGCTGTCATTTGGCTCGATCTGGTGCCGGGCGATCGTCTGCGCATTGATATGGCCCCGAAAGGAGCGGGAAGTGAAAACATGAGCGGCCTTGCCATGCTCAAGCCTACCCAGGGAGAAGAGGGGGTCATCGATTTCGTTGTGGATTGGATCAGCCGCGCCGGTGGTAATCCCTGCCCGCCGATTGTCGTCGGCGTCGGGCTGGGGGGGACGTTCGAAAAGGCCGCCTGGCTGGCCAAAAAAGCGATTCTGCGCGAGATTGGCGAACGGAATCCTGATCCCTATTATGCGCAGCTGGAAGAGCGACTACTGGAGCGCATCAACACGCTTGGCATTGGTCCGATGGGATTCGGAGGCCGTACGACGGCATTGGATGTACACATTGAAGTCTATCCTTGTCATATTGCCTCGCTTCCTGTAGCCGTCAATATTCAATGTCATTCCGCACGACATAAAAGCATCATTCTGTAAAGGGAATAAGAGATGGAGAAAATCATTCGCCTCCGGCCGCCTCTTGAAGATGCCAAGGTGCGCGATTTGACGGCCGGCGATTGGGTCGAGGTTTCCGGCATCATCTACACGGCGCGCGATGCAGCGCTGCGCCGCTTATGCGAAGAATTTGCGCAAAACGGTAAACTCCCGTTCTCTCTTCACAGGCAGATTATTTATTTCATGGGGCCGACGCCCGCGAGACCGGGAAGCGTGATCGGTGCAGCCGGACCTACCACTGCCGGGCGAATGGACGCTTATGCCCCGCAGCTTCTCGAATGGGGATTGAAAGGAATGATCGGCAAAGGCGAGATGGGACCTAAAGTCGCCGAAGCGCTGCAGAAATACGGAGCCGTTTACATGGCGGCGATTGGAGGCGCGGGTGCTCTCATGGCACGCTCGATCAGGAGCAGCAGGGTGATTGCCTACGAGGATTTGGGTCCTGAAGCCGTGCTCGAGTTGACGGTCGAAAACATGCTTGTTCTCGTGGCGCAGGACAGTCGCGGCGGCAATGCTTTTATCAATGGCAGAAATGCTTATGCGGTTACCGCCCGCTGATGACCCTGACGGTTTCTCTGGCAACGACGATTTCTTCGTTGGTCTCGACGACCAGCGCCGTAATCGACGAATCCGGCCGCGTAATGATTTGGGCGTTGCGGGCATTCAGATCTTCGTCGATTTTCACCCCTAAAAAACCGAGTGCCGACAGAACCTCTCGGCGCAAGGCAGCGTCTTTTTGGCCGATGCCGCCGGTAAACGTCACGGCATCGGCGCCTTCGAGGATCACCAAATACTCTCCGATGTAACGCTTGATGTCATAGATGAACTTTTGCCGCGCCAACTTGGCCCGCTCGTTGCCCTGCTCGATGGCCGCCAGAATGTCGCGCATATCCGCCGAGACGCCGGAAAGCCCAAGCAGGCCGCCGTTTTTGCTCAACTCCGTCAATGCCTGTTCCAAGCTTATGCCCTTTTTGGCCATGATGTAAGGCAGAACGAACGGATCGAGATCGCCGACCCGCGTTCCTTGAATGAGACCGCTTTGCGGGGTAAATCCCATCGAGGTGTCGACGGCAACGCCGTCTTTGAAGGCGCAGAGCGACGAAGAGCCGCCGAGATGGCAGCTGATGATGCGGCATCGATTCGGCGGCAGGTTGAGCACCTCAATCGTCTTTTGCGTAACGTAGCGGTGCGAGGCGCCGTGATAGCCGTAGCGGATCACCTGATAGGATTCGATCCATTCCCATGGTGTGCCGTAGATTTTCGCATAGAGCGGCGCCTGCATGTGAAATCCCGGCTCAAAGACGCCGACGAGCGGCGTGTCGGGCAAAAGCTCGCGGAACATGCGGATGGCGGCCAGATATGGCGGATTGTGCGCCGGCGCCAGATCGCGGTAGAACTCCATGGCCGCAAGCACCTCTTCGTCGAGCAGCACCGAGCCGTTCTTATCACCCGCCTGTATGGTCTTAAAGCCGACGCCGTCGAGCGCCGAGAGGTTGGGGAGCACGCCCTGATGGGGATCGGTCAGAAAATTCAGCGCGTGCTGCACCGCTTCGCGATGCGAAGGGATTGCGGCAACGGCTTCAAAGGCTTTGTTGCCGCCGATCCAATAGGTGATGATCGCATCCTCTTTGCCGACGCGTTCCGTCGAGCCGCGCGCCAAAAGCCGTTCCGAGGGCATCACCAGCAGCTGAAATTTAAAGCTGCTCGAGCCGATGTTGCACACCATAATGTTCATGTCGTCTCTCCGCAATCTTTGCGGCTTTACTGCGACAGTTTTTTCAGCACGGCTTCGGTCACCAATCGCACCAGAGCTTCGCGGTCGATCTCGCCTCCCGAGGTCGGTTTGAGAGCCGCCTTTTCTTCCTTGAGCGCTGATGCTCCCTGATAGATTTCACAGGAGGTGTTGCCGGGCGTGTCGCAGGTCAGACAACCGGCCGTCACTGAGACGCCGTAACGCTTGCGCGCCTCGAGAAGACTCTTGACCTCTTCCTTCGGCAAAACATTGACGTGTCCTAACTGGTGTGCGACAAAGCTGATGTGCGCAAAATGTTCCAGCGTCTCCATTTTGTGATAGGCATTGATCACGCTGGAGCCGATCGTCAATGCTCCGTGATTCTGCAGCAGAAAGGCGTCATGATCCTTCAGGTACTTGAGAACCGGTTCGAAAAACTTTTCCGTGCCCGGCTCTCCATATTCGACCAGCGGAATGCCGCCTAGCGCAATGATCACTTCGGGCAGGACGCATTTTTCCAGCGAAAGACCTGCAACGGCGTGGGCAGTGGCGTAAATGGGGTGGGCATGACAGACGCTGTTGACATCCGGTCGCTCCTTATAAATGCGCAAATGCATGAACACCTCGGAAGAGGCGCGTTTTCCCGGAGTCAGTACTTTGCCTTCCATGTCGACCAGCACAAGGTCATCTTCCTTCATAAAGCCTTTGGAGACGCCCGTCGGCGTGATCAACACCCGATTTTCGTCTACGCGCGCCGAAATGTTGCCGTCATTCGAGGCTACATAGCCGCGCTGATAGGTGCGACGTCCGACCTCGACGATCTCGCGCCGCAGTTGGTAAAGTGACTTGGCCACAGATTAACCTCGCCTTACTTTTTTTCTTTAGCCGGAAGAAGGGTGGCGACGTCGTCGTGGGGACGCGGAATGACGTGCACCGAAACCACCTCGCCGACTTTGGCTGCGGCTGCAGCGCCGGCATCGGTTGCGGCCTTGACCGCACCGACGTCGCCCTGCACGATGACCGTCACCAGGCCGCTGCCGACCGATACTTTGCCAAGCAGTTCAACATGCGCCGCCTTGACCATGGCGTCGGCCGCCTCGATGGCTGGCACGAAACCGCGCGTTTCCACTAAACCCAATGCTTCTTGTGCCATGATGAATCTCCTTTTCTTTATAGGTTAAATGTAAGTTAATTTAGCGTTGTTTAAAGTTATCGGGATTTCCTAACTTGCTACAGTTGCATAACTAATCCATTAAGGAGGAAATCCCATGGTC
>JAPDQV010000003.1:0-42363 GCA_034505495.1 candidate division KSB1 bacterium
TTTTGTCGAGGAAAGGTTCGTCATACAGGCGGAGGGTAGTTCGTATGCTGCCGCCCTCACTGCCCAAAGCAATAAACTCTGCCCGCCGCTTTCCTAAAGCAATAAAGAGCGCTAAAAAGCTGGTACAGATGATCAGCCAGGAAGATACCGGCTCGTGGATTACCCAAGTTCCGGCAATTGCACGCAGTACAAATCCGACGGCAATAATCATTACATCCAGAATAATGACATTTTTTAGTCCAAGAGAATAAAAAATAGACATGATCACATAAGCCGATGCCGCCAGTCCGAAGCGAAAATCCAGCCTAAAAGCGGTCGGCAGGCAGACGAGCATGAAAAAAAAGGCACTAAAGAGCGCAATGTTCGGCGACAGCCGACCCGAGGCGATCGGCCGCATCCGCTTGGAAGGGTGAAGAGCGTCTTGATGACGGTCTAAAACATCATTGATGAGATAAACAGCGGAAGAGATGAGGCAAAAGATCGCAAACGCCGATAAGGACCGGAAAGTTTTATAGGTAAAAATATCCCGGGCGAACAGCAGTCCTGCAAATAATAAAATATTTTTGCTCCATTGCCTCGGACGCATGGCAATGAAGAGATCGCGCAGCATGTATTTTTCCCGCCTTTATTGCCTTCATTATAGCAATTTCCGCACAAAACGCGAAGCGATTTTTAATAACCGCCTCCCCATGTCCTCATGGGGAGGCGGTGGGATTATTTGAGCAGCGTCATTTTGCGGATTTGCGAAAACTCGCCGGCCGTAATACGGCAGTAGTAAATGCCCGTAGGCACCGGCTGACCCGATTCGTCGCGGGCATCCCAAACGACCGTATGGATGCCGGCCGGGTATTCACCTTCCGCAAGAATCCGAATGATTTTGCCGGTGAGGCTATATACGGCCAGTTTAACCGGCCGCGCGGCGGGTAATTCGAATTGAATCGTCGTGGTCGGATTAAAAGGATTGGGATAGTTTTGACGCAGGGCAAATTCTTTCGGCAGTTCAATGATTGCTTCCACCAAACCGAGTTCAGTGATGGTTCCCGTGGTCTCGTGCTCGAGCAGCTGGTAGTACCATCGTTCACCTGCCTGCACTCGTTCGTCGATAAAGCTGTAGACTCCGTCAGTCCGCGGGATGATGAGAGAAGTATTGATCGGCGTAAAGGGCCCTTCTTTGCTGCGGCCGCGCTGAATCGTAAAGCCGAGCAGGTTCTTGACCGACTTGGTGCGCCATACAAGTTCTACCCGACCTTCTTTGACCGAGGCGGTAAAGGATTCCAATTCGACGGCCGCCAGCTTGCTCAGATGAATGCGCCAGCTCTTGCTCACCTGTTCCGAGCCGTCCGAAACGATGACGCGAACCACGGCAAAGGAATCTGGAAATGCCTGTTTGGAAAAGATGATCACCGGCAATTCGGGCTGGTCGCCGGCAAACAGCTCTTCTCGCGGTGTCGAGACCATCCAGGCGTAGGAGAGCGGATCGTTGTCCGGATCAACGGCCTGCACTTCAAAGCTCAGCGGCGTGTTGAAGGGCAGAATCAGCAGGGTGTCTGCCGGTGAAAAGCCGAGAATCTGCGGAGCGCTGTTTCGGGCGACAACTGAAATGCGTACCACCGTGCTGTCGGCGGCGTGGTAGGGGTCGCTGATCCTAAAAGTAACCAGATGATCTCCGGCGTCCGCGTTGGTCGGTGTCCAGCGGAAAGTTTGGGTTGTTTCCGCGTCGAATTGGGCGCCCTGCGGCAAATTGCGCACGCTGTAAAAAACTTGGTCGCCGTCGGGATCGACTGCCTTGATCTGGAACTGCAGCAGGTTGCCGGCTTCTACCGTGCGGTTGCGCTGCAGCGGGGGACTAAAGGTCGGCGCCGAATTGACGACAATGATCGTATAGGTGACCGGCGGGTGGACGGCATTGAGCGCTCTGAACTCGATTTGCTGTGTTCCGCTCAGGCCGACGACCCAGGTAGCCTTGGCCGTGCCGTCCGAACCGGTGCGCAGCGGCATGGTTTCTTTGATGTATCCTTGACCTAGGGTCGGCATGACCTGGATCGATTCATTCTGCAGCGGCCGATTGAAAGCGTCGAGCGCTTTGACGCTCACACTGATCTCGACCTGCGGCCTCACCTGCAATCCGTCCGGCGAGAGCTTGACCAAAGTAATGGTACGCTGCTCCTGTACAATTGCCGTAAAGAGAACGGCGCCGTAATTGCCTGCGTTTGCCCGTATCAGATGGAGTCCCTGCTGTGTTCCGGCACGAAGGAGCGCCTGCGCCTCGCCTTGCTGATCCGTATACGGCCGCGTAGAGGTCAGCCATTCACCCTGACCTTGCAGGATCGAAAAGTCAACCGGAAAGTTGGTGATCGGCTTGCCGGACGGATCCGTCACTTTCACTCGAAACGCGGCGGGCATCGGTTGATTGACGAGTGCTATCAGGGAGTCGCCGGAAACGATGCGCACGCGGCCTTCAGCCGGCGGCAACGCATAGGCAATAATATCGACAGGTTGCTCGATTCCTTGAATGCGGGCGCGCAGCTTTTGTTCATTATTCGCATCGCTGAGGGTGTCTCCCAATGTCCAGGTTACCATGGCGCGGCCGTCTTCGGCGGTCAATACCGGCTGAGGCTCTTTGATGCTTCCGCCGCCGCGCAGTACGGTGAAATGCACGGGAATATTTTTGACCGGATGTGCCCACGCATCCTGAACCAGTACCCCGACCGGTTGGGGTAAAGTTTTGCCTTTTTCCTGCGATTGGCCGGCATTCAATACGGAAACAAGAGCCGGGGGCCCGGCGATGAATTCGATGATCGTAGAAAGAATCGGCTGCTGGTCGACCAGAGCGTAGATGGCGGCTTTGCCGATGTTTATGGAGGTAACGGAACCTCGCGTCACTCCTTCCGAGTCCGTCGGCAGAGTTGGTTGCGAAATAAAGACTTCCAATCCGCTTGCCTGCAGGGTCACCATCTGAGAGACAATCGGATTGTTGTATCGGTCGCGCAGGCGCACGGTTACGGGTGAAGCCGTTTGTCCGTCGGCTACCACGTTTGAAACGGCCGTTATGGAGCATGTTTCCGGATCAGGTGGCCCTACCAGAGTCTCAATACTGAACTCAAGAAAGGCAGGCGTCAAAGGATCCACGCCGTCCGTGGAGGATGCTCGAATCGTCACATTACCCGGCCGTGTGTCGAGGCGAACAGCAATGCCGGCTATGCCGCGGCTGTTGCTTACGGTTTCAAGGGTCGTTCTCTGCCCGTCCAAAAAGGCCCTGCCGGATATCACTTGAAAGATTACGGGATGCCCCGCCACCGGTCGGTCGGCGGCATCCAAAACCTGTACCTGGAGAGAATCCGCTAAAACTTGCCCGACAGTACCGCTGTAAACCTGCTCGCCGTTTACTTTGCGCATTTTTTTAGCAAGGCTGATGCGCCCGGAAGCAAAAAACTGCAAAGGCGAGTTCCGCAGATTTCTGCCGTTGAATCGCGCTACGGCTTCAAATACATAATTATTCGTGCCGTAATTGGAACCCAATGTTGCGGTCGCCTGAGCATAGCCGTCCGCGTTGGTCATTTTTTTCACCGACGGTGAACCTGAAAATCCGGCTCCGGGCGTATAGGAGACAAAAGTGACTTCCACGTTGTTGACGCCGATGCCGTTGCGGTCCACAACCCGTACCACAAACGGTTCGAGCAGTTCAGTGTTGATGCGGCCGATTTGATTGTTGCCGCTGATGTAAAGCAGCGTTTCAGGGTCGCCGGGCGCCAGAAAAGCGCGAAAAACTTGCGGACTATCGATCAAAGGAATGCCGCTGCGCAGCGCCGTTGCCTCAACGCGTTGTTCATATTCGGTCGGCCCCATGGTATAGAGCGCCTGCGCCTGGCCGAAGGCGTTGGTGTATTCCGTAATTTCAGTTCTGCCGTTCAGCGTGCCGCCGCCTTGAACCACGCGAAACGTGACCGGATGGTTGGCGATGGGGTTGAAAAAAGAGTCCGTGACCGTGACGACAAAGTACTCGTTGAGGGCTTGACCGGCAATGCCTCTTTGATTGTCGCCGCCGCTTTTTACCAATCGCGCGGCAGGTCCGGTGGTGCCGACGGCGGTAAAATTGATTTGCGGAAGGGGGGTGCCGACGGCTGCCGCTACGGCCGAATTTCTTCCTGTCCGCGGACCTAACTGCCAATATGCTTGGGCGAATCCCTGAGCATCGCTCAGTACGACGATGCTGCTCTCACCGTTAAACGATCCGCCTCCTTCTGTTACGGCAAAACGGACCTCGTAATTCTTTACCGGATTGTCCAGCACATCGAACAATCTGACTTTAAGCGGCTCCGGCAATCTCTTTCCCGCCGACCCGGTTTGATTGTTGCCGGAGACATATTCGATCCGTGTAGGAGGACCCGGAATTGCCGAGGCTTTAAAAATAACCGGTGAGCCGGAAGCGGCTTGCGCGTGTGCTTCGAAGACATATATTGTGTCGCCGGCAGCGGTGCCTAAAGTCGGGCGTGCCGAAGCGTAGCCCTGGCTGTCTGTAAGGACATTGACAGAGTCACTGCCGCCGAACTTGGCCCCAAAAGTCATCGCTTTGAAGCGGATAATCTCTCCCGCCAGCGGCGCGTTCATTCGATCCACCAATCGCACGCGCAGAGGTTGCGGCAGCTCGGTGTTGATCTGTGCCGTCTGCCGGTCACCGGAGACATACAGCAGCCTCCGCAAAGGCTCCTGGGCCGAAGCGGTAAAAGTCAGGGGACTGTTCAGCAGCGCCGTCCCGCCGTATTCTGAAGTCACGTAGACACTCTGAATACCCAAAGCAGGCCCCAAAATCCAATTAGCTTGAGCAATTCCTTCTGCATCGCTCGTCACGGTCACTTGGGCTGAAAGCGAGCCGCCGGTCGTCAGCCGACCGCCGCCTGAGGCAATCGTAAACTGAACCGCATGACCGCCGACGGGGTTGCCGAATCGATCGGTGACGCGGACGCGAAGCGGTGTCGGTAAAGGTTCATTGATAAAGCCGCTTTGCGCATCACCTCCAGATTTAGCCAACACGGCCGGAACGTCCGGGTTTGCCGTCAGCTCGTAAACATCCGGTGAACCGACCAACGGTGCGCCGTTGAATTCCGACGCGGCTCGAATTTGATTGACGCCCGCAGGACCGGCGATCGGACCGAGAATCCACTGAATGCGCGCTCTTCCGTCGCTCTCGCTTAAAACCTGCTGCGAGGTGACCGAAGATGTCGGCGAAAGCGAACCGTTTCCCGACAAAATCGTAAAAGTCACCGGGTGCCCCGCCACGGGCTGATCGTCTGTGGTCAGCACCCGATAGACGAGCTCATAAGGCTGGCCGACGACCGCTCTTTGTGAAAAATTGATGTCGCGAACCAACCTGGCCGCATCGATACGGCGCGGGGTAATGACAAGCGTCTGGTTTGCAGGAACGCCGGTATATCTGCGTTCCGAACCGTCAGGCAGAATGACTTTGACGTCGACGCGCGTTTCTTGGTCCAAACCAAAATGCTGAACCAAAGAGGACTGACTTTTATAACCGCTTACCGGCAGAATTTCACGGTAACCCAACAACCCGGAAGAAACGCCGTACGCACCGCTTCGGTAGACATAGATCTTGGCCCCGATTCCCGCAGCATTGCCGGAATTGTCCGCCACTTTCACCTTGAGATAATTCTTGCCGCTTTGGATGTCATTGCGGAGTAGATAGCTGCGGCCGTAATTCTTTTTTTCTCCGGTTTTGGCATCGGTAGCCTGACCGCCGCGGCTTACCGCGTAGATGTCCAGGCGACCGTCATCATTGATATCCAAAAGCCCTATCCCGCGGCCGTCGGCAAAGTTGTACTCGACTCCTGTTCCGGTTCGTTCGATAAATCGTGTGCCGTCATTGATATACAACTTACCGGTTCCATTGACTGCAACGGCAAAAAGATCGAGTTTGCCGTCATTGTTCCAATCTCCCAATTGCACGCCCATGGCGTTGATCGGCACCGACCACTGAGCTGAAATATTGTTGAAATTAAAGTTTCCGTCGTTCCGATACACCTCAACTCGACCGGATGTACGATTGGCAACAAAGAGATCCAAATCACCATCGTTGTCCCAATCGGCTAAAGTAGCCGAGCTGCCGACGCCGGTAAATGAAAGGGCGGCGCCGTTCACAAAGGTGCCGCTGCCGTTGTTTTTGACAATTTGCACGCCGGTTTCATGCACCAAGGCCAGATCGGTAAAACCGTCGCCGTCGAGATCTCCGGCTGCAACCGCCTGATATTTAAAAGCCGAGGAACGAAAGTTTTCTAATCCCCGCGTTTGTAAGACAAAATTGCCGCGGCCGTCGTTAACATAGACCTTGTGCTGAGCCGCTTGGCAAACTACGACGATATCGTAATCTCCGTCGCGATCAATGTCAATGACCGTTCCGCCGTTGCAGTCGGCTGCCGTATCTCCCGAGAGACGATTGGAAGCATCGACAAAAGTGCCGTTGCCGTTATTTAAATAAAGCTTATTGGGCAGTTTGGGATAATCGGGGGTACGGTGAAAATTGACGACAAAAACATCTACATCGCCGTCTCTGTCAAAATCTGCCGACAGACTCTGGTATGAATAACCGGCATCGGCCAGTCCGCGGGATGAACTTTCTTCTTTAAATGCCCCGCTCGTCTGCATATACAATAGGTTCGGCGTCTCGATACCGGCCCCCATAAATCGAGAGATATATAGATCTTCGGCATTGTTCGCATCCAAATCGGCTACGATAACGCCTTGTCCGCCGATTTGCCGTTCTGCCATTTCTGCCGATGGAACAGCGATATTGGTAAATGGAAAATTGGTATCGGGAACGAATATCTTTAAATCCTTATAGGTAACCCCCGTCATGGTGGTTTTGTAATAGTTGTCGCGGCCTAAAAAGATATAAGCAAAGGTTTCAATCTGGCCGCTAAAGAAAAGGCATGTTCAGTTAAGACTTGCCCATCCAAAAGCACCCTGATGGTGGATCGATTCCAAACAATCGAGAACTTGTAATCTCGATTTCGATCCCAAGTTCGTTTGGCAATCTCGCTGGTTTTTCGCTCGGTAGCCGGATTGGCTCCATAAAAGGCGGCGGATACAAATTTAAAGTCGCGATTGAGAGAGGCATATTTGGGTTCAGTCTTTAAAAAGGCATATGAGGCGGGAGAAGGGTCTACTTCGTCAAAATTTCCGGCGCTGCGGGAATGAAGCGCAAAAAGAATCCACTCGTTGCTGATGGTCGGCATCATGCCCCGCATCGTCACTTCCATCGTACCTTCAGCCGGCAGAGCGGCGGCGCAGTCGATGCGCAGCTGCCCGCTTCCGGACGTGGCTCGCCAACCCTGAGAGGTAAACTCTCCGCCGTAGGAGGTGATCTGACCGATGGCGTTCGGCGCATTACTGGTCAGAGGCACATGATAAAGCAGCCGAGTATGCTGTTGAGCCGCGGCAGACAGAGACAATGCTAAAACCAAGGGAACGATGAAACGATGGTATATAGGCATGTTCACTCCAAAAATATCAACTTTTTTACAGTAAAGCCAATGAACGGCTTTATCCTGTGCAAAGATTAGGCCTTCAGTTTTCCAATCAGGTTTCGGGCATCCGAAAAGACATTCTCAAATCGGCGTGGAAACTTTGTTTTCTTTTAAATTATCGCCAAATCAAAACTTGTGTCCCTCGTCCGTAGGCGGCATTTATACTGAAATTGGTATGTCTTGTTTTGTTGCACCATATGACAGGATGTTTTATTACGAAACGGATCATCAGACTGCAAAAAAGTTGTCAGATATGAAAAATTTTTGTACTATGCAGTACGGCGGGGGAAAACCTTTTGCAGAGGAGAACGATTCATGAAGCAACAAACGAGACGTACTTTTTTGAAAGAAAGCGGAGCCGTAATTGCGGCGACCGCCTTATTGGGATGCCAAAAAAAGGAGAGCACCCGTTCGGCAGCGATTCCCTTGGGCGTTCAGCTCTATTCCGTGCGTAAAGAATGTGAACAGAATTTACCCGCCACTTTGGAGGCGGTAGCCAAAATCGGCTATCAGGGCGTCGAATTTGCAGGCTTTTACAACTATTCCGCTAAGGAATTGAAGGCGCTCCTCGACGCAAACGGCCTCAAGTGCTGCGGATCCCACACTCCCTTCGATGCCCTTCAGCCGGAAAATTTCGAAGCGACCGTCGCATTCAATCATGAGCTGGGAAACAAGTATCTCATCTGCCCGTGGTTGCCTGAAGAAAGACGCAAAACGATCGATCAATGGAAGGAGCTGGCAGCGTTTTTCAATGAGCTTGCCGAGAAGGCCAAGCCGCACGGCATGCGAATCGGCTATCATAACCATCATTTCGAGTTTCAAAATTTGGACGGCGAGCTGCCTTGGGATGTCTTTGCAGCCCATACGCGTGAGGACGTCATTCTGCAGTTGGATACCGGCAATGCGGCAAGCGGCGGTGCCGATGCCTATCAGACGCTCATCAAATACCCGAAACGCGCCGTCACTATCCACTTGAAAGAGTTTTCCCAAAGCAATCCCAACGCTGTTCTCGGCGAAGGCGACATTCCGTGGAAGGACGTGTTTACATTTTGCGAAACCCAAGGCGGCACTGAATGGTACATTATCGAAGAAGAAAAAGAAATCTATCCGCCGCTGGTTGCAATTGAACGATGCTATAAAAATTTTCAAGCCTTGAAGGGTTGATGAGCGAAACGGCGGGCTTTTTATAAAGCCCGCTTATGCTAGGCGTTAGGCTTTGGTAAAAGCGCGACCGGCAGGCTGGAGACAGCAAAATGTAAAGCGAGGGTTTGAAAATGATCCGATTCCGCATGATGTTGTTGGCGGCGTTTTGCCTTTCAGCCTCACTAGGCTTTGCCGCTAAAAAACCGACAGCTCTGCCGAGAACAACAGTGGAGGAACTTTCCAAAACCGCTTCATTGCCCCGAAAACTTGTCATTCGCGACGCGACCAAGATCTACTGGTCTTTCTTTATCTCAAATTATTTTGGCTTCGACGAACTTTGGACTTCCTACTCGCATGACATGAAAAATTGGAGCAGGCCGTTATATACCGGCATTCCGATTCTTCCGAGCCGCAATTATAAAATCCGCGTTACGGCCGGCTCGATCGAAGCAGATTGGTTCGAACCCTTTGAATGGGATCAGAGTCGGCGTTACTTCCGAAGTTCCATCGACACGACCGTTCATGGATACACAATTTTCAAGCATATTTTATACGGAGATGCAGACGCCGACGGCTTAACCGACCTTGCCGAGGAAATATTGTGGACCGATCCAAACGACATGGATACGGACGGTGACGGCATGGCCGACGGTTATGACCCCAATCCGTTGGCGGCACCGGTGGAAGAATTGACTTCCGTCGAACAGCTGCACAAGTTATTGGTCGAAAGCGTCTTGGAAAATTTTCCATCTCATCAACTGGTCATTGTAGAACAGCCCGAAGATCGTGCGTTGGAGTACAATCGGTCTTGCGGACTGGTTCTGAGCCTTTCGCCGGCAGCCTGCGATGCCTATGTAGAGGCAAACGCATACGGTGTGCCGATTTTGACCTGCAAGGTCGAGCCGGAAGGAGAGCAGAATTATCAGGTCCTGTTTCAATTTTTCGTTGCGCCTGATGATGCCTGGGGTTACGATGCCCGTTTTGCTTGGGACGGCTCGGATCGCACTTTTCACCTTGTAGGGACGCCGGATGAATGGCGGGTGATTCCGAACCGCATGGAGGAACAGTCGAGGCAAAGATGAGTTTGGAGCGTTTAGTTGATTTGGCGCCGGTACTGCAGGCCTTGATTGCCACCGGTTTTACTTATCTGATGACTGCCGCCGGCGCTGCCGTAGTTTTCTTTTTTAAAGCCATTAATCGTAAACTATTGGACGGCATGCTCGGTTTTGCGGCAGGCGTCATGATTGCCGCCAGCTTTTGGTCGCTCCTGTCGCCGGCTATCGAGTTGGCCAAGGAAAGCGGCTCGCGCCCCTGGATGCCGGCGGCCGTCGGCTTTCTTCTCGGCGGCGTTTTTTTGCGCCTTTTGGATGCACTGCTGCCGCATCTGCACATGAACACGCCGAAAGCCGAAGTCGAGGGCCTTCACACCACTTGGCGGCGCAGCGTTTTGTTGATCTTGGCGATTACGCTGCACAATCTCCCTGAAGGATTGGCGGTGGGCGTGGCGTTCGGCGCCGCAGCGGCGGGCATTCCGGCCGCTTCTCTCGCCGGGGCTGCCGCCCTTGCCGTCGGCATCGGAATCCAGAATTTTCCCGAAGGCGCAGCGGTTTCCGTTCCCCTCCGGCGTGAAGGATTGTCGCGCTTTCGCTGTTTTTGGTACGGACAGCTTTCCGGTCTGGTGGAGCCGCTAGCCGGCGTTCTCGGCGCCTTTGCAGTGAGTTCAATGCGCGCCGTGCTGCCTTATGCCTTGGCCTTTGCCGCCGGTGCTATGATCTATGTCGTGGTGGAAGAGCTGATTCCCGAATCTCAGGCCGAGCAGAACAACGACATTGCCACCGTGGGCGTCATGGTCGGTTTTGCGGTGATGATGATTCTTGACGTTGCGCTCGGCTGAGCCTCGCTATATGGCCTGTACCACTCGACGAAAATGAAAGCCGTAGATGGCCAGCGTCACCGCCGTGGGGAATGTCTTGGGTCGGCGAAAAAGGCTGTAGGTCAGCAGACTCCAATAATGCCTGCGGCCTTTGTCCAGAATGCCGATTTTCCAAATCGATCTTAGAAATGCCGCCACATCGTTCCATGTCAGGCGTACCGTATGATTCGCCGGTGGTCTGTAAGTTTTTAGAAAGGTTTTGATCCGCGCGTAATACGCTTTAGGGGAATAGATGCTCTCCAATATGTTTCGATACCCGCGTAAAAGCTCCGCATAGTTCATTTTGGGTATGAAATTGGTTGAGCCGTCCATGTTGTCGCCGGACATGACGCTTAGCAGACGGTTTTCCTGCTTTAGCCGCTGGAACAAGCGGCTGCCGGTCGGCGCGCTGAGCAGGCCGACCATCGCCGTAACGATGCCGCTTCTTTGGATGAATTCGATTTGTCGGCTGAAAATTGACGGCGGATCGTGGTCAAAGCCGACGATAAAGCCTCCGGAGACGATTAATCCGCACTGCTGCAGCTTCCTGACGGAATCGAGGAGGTCACGGCGACGATTCTGCACTTTTCCGCATTCGGCCAAGCTTTCCTCGTCGGGCGTTTCGATGCCGATAAAGGTGTGGCGGAACCCCGCCTGCACCATCAATTCGATCAGCTCATCGTCGTCCGCCAGGTTGATGGACGCTTCGGTTGTGAATTGAAATGGATAGCGGCGGTCGCGCGACCAGCGGATGAGCGACCCCAGCAGATCTTCCTTGAGCCGTTTCTTATTGCCGATAAAATTGTCGTCGACAATGAAAACAGCGCCGCGCCAATTGAGGTCATAAAGCCGCTGCAGTTCCTCCAGAAATTGTTGGGTCGATTTGCAGCGCGGCTTGCGGCCGTTCAAAACGGTAATGCTGCAGAACTCGCAATCAAAAGGGCAGCCGCGGGAGTACTGCACTGCCATTTCAGCGTAACGGTTCATTTTCAACAGCTCGTATTGCGGAATCGGCGTGCGGTCGAGGTCGGGAAATTCCGCAGAAGTGTAAACGGCTTTCGGCGTTCCCTGCAAGTCTTCGAGGAAAAGCGGCAACGTGGCTTCCGCTTCATTCAGGATGAAATGATCGACGCCCAGGATCGATTCGTGCTCCATCGTCACCAGCGGACCGCCGGCAACGACCTTGACCCCCAGCCGATTACAGCGCCGCACAATTTGCATAAAGGACTCTTTTTGCGCATTCATGCCGCCGAGAAAAACATAGTCCGCCCAAAGCAGATCTTTATCTCGAAGCGGCGAAACGTTGAGATCAATAAGGCGTTTTGTCCAGCTTTCCGGCAGCATGGCGGCAACCGTCACCAGACCGAGGGGAATGTCCGAGGCGCGCTTGGAGATGAACTTGACGGCGTGGGAAAAGCTCCAAAAGGTATCGGGAGTTTTGGGATTGACAAAAAGTATTTTCATCTGCATTTCCTTCAATGGTTCTGACCAATATAAGCATTGGAAATTGAAAAGCGTGTAAAAGTACGGTAAAGGCTGAATTTGACGTTTCCGGAAATGAAAAATCTTTTTATTTTGGTTATGCGGCGGCTGGTTTGACATGAACCGATGGAGCAGTAATGCAGAATAAGCACCTCAGAACGACTTCGATCGTTCTTTTTGTCCTGGCGCAGATAACCTCCTTTCTGCTGTTGGTGCTGTTTATCTATCGGTTTTTCTATTTGCGCGGTTCGGTCCCGCTTGCCGAAGGCATGCCGACTTTTGAGAGAGGTGAGGGTTCCGGCATTATCGTCCTCATCGGCGGGTGCCTCCTTTACGTCGCGGTAACCGTGGCGCTATCGATCATTTTCAAGAATCTCAGCACTCAGCTTCGACTGAACGAAATGTACGACACGTTCATTGCCAACATAACCCACGAGCTCAAATCGCCGTTGGCCTCCATCCAGTTGTATTTGGAAACGCTCAAACTGCGTCCGGTACCGAAGCAGCGCCGCGATGAATTCATCGATCTTATGCTTCAGGACGCTCTGCGCCTAAAAAATCTCATCAACTCGATCCTCAAGGTGTCGATGCTGGAGCAAAAGCGGGATCTGTTCGAGTACCGGCGTTATCGCTTTGATGAGCTCGTCTGCCGGCTAATGGATGAAGTGAGAGCACAATTCAAGGTTGGACAAGAGGCTATTGTTTTAAAGGGAACTGCTCCTGTTGAGGTCGTGGTAGACGAGAATGCGCTGCAAATTGTTTTGAGCAATCTGATCGACAACGCAATAAAATATTCGCAGCCGTCCGAACTAGTGACGGTCGATCTTTCCAGCGACGAGAGAACCGCTCGTTTGATCGTACGCGACAACGGCATCGGTATACCGACAAAGGAATTAAAACGGATCTTTCAGAAATTCTACCGCGTTTTAGATCATCGGATGCCGAACGTAAAAGGTACCGGTTTAGGTCTTTATTGGGCCAAAGAAATCATTCGGCAGCACGGCGGCAGGATTACCGCCTTTAGCGAAGGCTTCGGCAAAGGCAGCACGTTTTGCGTCGAATTGCCGATTTATCGGGAGCGCAAGACTCCCCGCCTGCACAGCCTGCTGCATTGGTCGAAGAAAAAGCGTGCCAAGGAGAGTTCCCATGTGCGCCAGTCCCTATAAAGGCAGCCGTATCTTGATCGTTGAAGACGAGGAACCGTTGGCAATCGGTTTGGAGTACAATTTAAAGGCTGAAGGGTATGTGGTGACGCGCGCGGCAGACGGGCTTGAAGCCCTGGAGAAATTTGCCGCAGAGCCGTTTGACCTGGTGATCCTCGACATTATGCTGCCGTATCTGGACGGCTTTCAGGTGGCGGAACGACTGCGGGTGATGGCGCCGCAGGTGCCGATCCTCATGCTCACGGCGCGCGGTGCAGCCGACGACCGCCTTCGCGGCTTGAGTGTCGGTGCCGATGACTATATCACCAAGCCGTTTCATCTGGAAGAGCTGCTGCTGCGCGTGGAGGGCATGCTGCGCCGCAAATCGTGGTATAATGATCCGGCTGAAGAAATGCCGGTCCTTTGCATCGGCCAAGCTCTGATCGATCTCAAAACTCTAACCTGCAGCAGGGGGGAACAGCAGCATCGGCTGACGCCCCAGGAAGCTGCAATGTTAAAGTATCTGTACGATCATCCCGACCGCATCATCCCTCGGAAGGAGCTGCTGCAGAACGTCTGGCAGCTGCCGCCGGATGTCGATACGCGCACGGTCGACAATTTTATTGTAAGACTGCGCCGACTTTTAGAAGACAACCCCAAACAGCCTCAGATTATCCTCAGCGTCCGCGGCGCCGGCTATTTGTTCCGCCTGCCGCCTTCCGAAAAATGAATTAAAGCCAATTTTAAAATTGATTCCCAAGCATTTTTTGGTTACATTACTTTTATAAGGCGAAAATAATCTCAACAGGAGGATTTAGATGGCTGTTAAAGGAAATGCAGTCTATGCCCAATCCGGCGGCGTGACCAGCGTCATCAATGCTTCAGCCTACGGCGTCATCAAGGCTGCTCAGCAAAGCGGTTTTATCGAAAATATCTACGCGGGACTCTACGGCATCAACGGCATTTTGGAAGAAAATCTGATCGACATCAAACAGGAAGCGCCCGAGGCAATTGAAGGCCTGCGCTATACGCCCTCCGCGGCTTTTGGTTCCTGCCGTCGTAAGCTGGGCGACCTGCAGAAACATCGCGAACAGTTCGAGCGCCTGATTCAAGTCTTTAAAGCTCACAACATCCGTTATTTCTTCTACAACGGCGGCAACGATTCGATGGACACCGCCTACAAAGTGAGCCGCGTCTCCAAAGAGTTGGGCTATGAGGTCATCGCAATCGGCGTTCCCAAAACCGTCGATAATGACCTGCCGGAAACGGACAACTGTCCGGGGTACGGTTCCGTTGCGAAATACAACGCCGTGTCGATTCGTGAAGGCTCTCTCGACGTCGAGTCCATGCATCGCGACTCGACCAAGGTGTTCGTGATGGAATCCATGGGACGCCATGCAGGGTGGATTGTCGGTGCGACCGGTTTGGCGGCGGTTACGGAAAAAGACGGTCCGCACATCATCCTTTTCCCGGAGCGCATTTTTAATGAAGATCTGTTCTTGAGCAAGGTCGAAGAGACGGTCGCCAAGATCGGCTTTTGTGTTGTCGCGGTTTCCGAAGGCGTGCGTCGTCCCGACGGTACGTTCCTTGCCGATTCCGGCCTGCGCGATGCATTCGGCCATGCGCAGTTGGGCGGCGCCGCCCTCGAAATATCCAAGATGATTATGAACAAACTGAAACTCAAAGTACACACCGCCATCCTCGATTACTGCCAGCGATCGGGCCGCCATATCGCTTCCAAGACCGATGTCGAGCAGGCGATTGCCTGCGGCAGAAAAGCAGTCGAGCTGGCCGCCGAGGGGAAAAACGGCTTTATGCCGATCATCGTGCGCGACAGCGACAATCCCTACAAATGGCATATCGGCGAAACCGACATTGCCAACATCGCCAACAAAGAAAAGCCGGTGCCGGATGAGTTCATCCGCGAAGACGGTTTTCACATCACCGATGCGTTTCGACGCTACGCCTTGCCGCTCATCGAGGGCGAGGACTATCCGCCGTATGTCAACGGTCTGCCGGCTTATGTTCGCTTGAAAAATCTGCTGATTCCTAAAAAGTTGAGCTGAAGACGAGTCGGGCTCCGCTTGCGGAGCCTTTTTTATTTGGGGAAAACGGGGAATATAACCTGGAGGTGCAGGCATGAAAAAGATTCTCATCGCTTTATCGGTCGCTCTTTTATTGAGCTGCGGTAAAGAGCAATCATCTGTACGCGGCAAAGCTTCTGCCGCCTTGAGCACTCATCCTTTGGTTGAAGCCTACACCTCGGGTTTCATCGGACGCACATCGACCATTCGCGTGGTTTTTGTCATCGACCTCGTCGACAGCAATCGTGTGAATACGCTCATCCAGCCCAGCCCTTTTACTTTTTCGCCCAAACTGCCGGGGGAAGCTTATTGGGCCGACCGCCGGACGATCGAATTTCGGCCCAGAGGTCGGCTAGCCGCAGGCGTAACCTACCAGGCCGAATTCGATCCGCGCAGGCTTTCGGATGTCGATTTGGGCGATGCGGCTTTTTCTTTTCGCTTCAGCACCATCGTCCCGGCTATGGAGGTGCAGCCGGAGGGTTTCATCATCGAGGGTGATCGGCTGCAGTTCGAAGGCCGCGTCAGCTTGTCCGAGATCGCCGATATCGATGATCCTCTATCGCTCCTCAAGGCGCGACTGGGAAACAAAGAATTGCCGCTGCAGCGCGAAGGAGAGGATCGCCGCGCTTTCCGCTTCCGCATCGTCGAGGTTCCGCGTTCGGAGAGGCCGGGAACTCTCTTCATCAGCTGGGACGGCAAAACGGCCGGCATCGAAGGGCGCGGCACCTTAGAGATTCCGGTGCCGGCCAAGAGCGTTTTCGAGCTCATTTCGGCGCGCGCCGTACAGGAAGAGGGAGAATTTATTGAACTGCGTTTTTCTCAAGCGCTGCAAAGTAGAAATTTTACCGGCCTGGTTCAAGTGGACGGCTCGGATAATCTGCGCTTTTCCGCCGATCGCAATGTGCTGCGGATCTATGGCGAGGAGCCGTTTACAGTCGGCGAGCACACCGTCACAGTCCATCCCGCCTTTGCCAGTGCCGAAGGTAAACGACTCGAGCGGAAGACCGTACGCACAGTGATCTTTGCGGAACGAAAACCCTCGGTTCGTTTTCTCGGCAAAGGCGTCATCCTGCCGACAACGCAGGGGGCCACTTTGCCGATCGAGGCTGTCAACCTGTCTTCTATTTTGGTGACGGCCGTGCGCATTCCAACGGAAAACGTGCCGCAATTTTTGCAGGTCAACGATTTGGGCGGCGAGCAGGAATTGCGCCGCGTCGGCCGCGAGGTGTGGAAGAAACGCGTCGATCTGACGACGCCGGAAGACGCGGGCAACCGGCGTTACGGGCTGGACTTGACGCCGCTGATTAAAAACGCACCTACCGGCTTGTATCGGCTGACATTATCTTTTCGCAGGCCGCAGATCATCTATCCCTGCGCGGAAGCGGCGAAAAGTGAAAAGCTCGACGAATCCCTCGCCGATTGGGATGACGAAGAAAGATGGAACTATGAAGAATTCGGCGATTTTGATTGGGGCGAATTTTATTCTCGGCGCTTCGATCCCTGCCATCCCGCTTACTATTATCCCTTTTGGGATCACGACGTAACCGTTGCGCAAAACGTGCTCATTTCCGACATCGGGTTGCTCGCCAAAATGGGCGGCGATACGCTGTGGGTCGCGGCTGCCGACCTCAAAAGCACGGTTCCGCTGCGGGGCGTCAAGCTGACGGTATTGAACTATCAGCGGGGCGTTATTGCTTCCGCAACGACGAACGACGAGGGACTGGCGCTTATTCCTTGCCCGCGCAAACCGTTTCTGTTGATCGGCGAGCACAAGGGACAGATTTCCTATCTCAAACTCAACGACGGATCGGCGCTTTCTCTCAGCCGATTCGACATCGGCGGCGAGCGGCCGGTCAAGGGCATGCGCGGCTTTTTTTATACGGAGCGCGGCGTCCGGCGGCCGGGCGATCCAATCTATGTCACGCTCATCCTTTGGCCGGAGGGCCGTCCGCCTGAAGAACATCCTGCAATCTTGGAGTTGATCGACCCCAGAGGCCGTCTCGTTGCCTCCGCCGCGCAAAAATCCGTGGACGGTTTTTACAGCTTCAAGCTCGCCACGAGTCCCGACGCCCCGACCGGCAACTGGACCGCACGATGCACGATCGGCGGCGCCGTTTTCCAAAAGACGCTCAAAATCGAGACCATAGTGCCCAATCGTCTGGAGGCGCAGCTCGATTTCGGCGACCGGGAGGCGCTCGGCTTCGAACCTACATT
The DNA here is from genome assembly GCA_034505495.1 of candidate division KSB1 bacterium. Classification (NCBI taxonomy): domain Bacteria; kingdom Pseudomonadati; species Candidatus Zhuqueibacterota bacterium. The sequence goes on from JAPDQV010000003.1 coordinate 17,513, forward strand.
TTTGCGGCTTTCTGCACGGTGGCTTTTCGGCGCCAAGGCCTCCGGACTCAAGGCCAAAGTCGAACTGCGCCTGACGCCGCAGCCGACTCGCTTTTCAGCATTTCCCTCTTATACTTTTGATAATCCTGCTGCTCCCTTTACCCCGGAAACGGTGCAGCTCTTCGACGGCCGTCTGGATGAAGAAGGCCGCGCCGAATTTCCGCTGCGCTTACGCGATGACCTCCAATGCCCGGGTAAATTGGCCGCCGTTTTCGATATGCGCATTTTCGAACCGGGCGGCGCCTTTAGCTCGCTTCGTCGCGTCGTGCCGATGCACCGTTACCAACATTATGTTGGAATTGCCGCTCCGGCCGACAGCCTGATGCCGATCCTGGCTGTAGGCAAATCGCACCGCATCGACGTCGTGCGTGTGTCTCCCGACGGCCGCCCCAAAGGCGAGGGGCTGGTGGAAGCGACGCTGCTGAAAATCCGCTGGCGCTGGTGGTGGGAAAAGGGCGGGGAGGATGCGGCCGATTTTGTCGCCGCCCCTTCCTATAAAACGATTCCGCTCGGCACTTTTTCGCTCAGCGGCGGCCGCACTAGTTTCGAAATTCGCGTGCCTGAGGAAGAGTGGGGACGTTACCTTTTGCGCGTCCGCGACTTGGATGGAGGACACACTGCCGGGCGCGTCCTTTATTTCGATCAGCCGGAATGGATCGGACGAAGCCGGGCAGACGGCAGCGAAGGCGCCGCCATGCTGGTGTTTACGTCCGATAAAACCTCCTATCAAATCGGGGAAAAGGCGACCTTGACGATACCGACTTCTCCCGTAGGCCGCGGCCTTGTTACTTTGGAATGCGGTGATAAAATACTGCATGCCGAGTGGTTTGAACCGAAAAGCGACCGCTTTAAATACCGCTTCAAGGTGACGCCCAGTATGGCGCCGACGGTCTATGCTTCGGTCAGCCTCCTGCAGCCGCATCTGCAGACCGCTAACGACCTGCCGATTCGCCTCTACGGCGTCATCCCTATTTCTGTAGTCGATCCGCAGACTCGGCTCAAACCGATCATTGACTGCAGCGACGAAATTGAGCCTGAAACATCGGTAAAGCTGGAAATCCGCGAAGCGGAAGGCCGCGCCATGACCTACACCTTGGCGCTTGTCGATCAAGGCCTTCTCGATCTGACGCGCTTTACCACGCCCGATCCCTGGCAGTACTTTTACGGCCGGACGGGTCTCGCCGTGAAAACGTGGGACCTTTATGACTGGGTGATCGGAGCTTACGGCGGCAGGCTGGAACGGCTTCTCGGCATCGGCGGCGGCGAGACCGTGGAAATCGAGGGCGGCTACCAGGCAAACCGATTCCCGCCGTTGGTGCTTTTCGAAGGTCCTTTCCGCTTGAAAAAAGGGGAAATCCGAACCCACACGCTTACGCTGCCGATGTATGTCGGAGCGGCGCGCATCATGGTCGTCGCCGGATCGGGTCGTGCTTTCGGCGCAACGGAAAAACGCGTCACGGTGCGCAAATCGCTGACCTTGATTTCCGCACCGCCGCGGGGATTGAGCGTGCAGGAGGAAGCCGGCGTACCGGTTACGGTGTTTGTTGATGATCCGGAAATCAAGCAGGTTCAGGTGAAAATGCGCGTTGAGGGCGCGGCCAAAATCATCGGCGAACCTATGCGGACGATCGAATTCCGCAAACCCGGCGAACAGACCGTGGTCTTCAGCGTCGGTGCCGGAGAGGTGCCCGGCGTCGCGAGACTGGCGCTCGAAGCCGAAGGCGGCGGCAAAACCGCGCATGAGACCATTCAGCTGCCGGTACGCAATCCCATGCAGCCCGCAACGATTGCCGCTTCTTCGTTTCTCCAACCGCAGGCGCGCTGGTCTCCCGAGCTCCGGCTTCCGGGCAAAGAGGGAACCAACCAGCTGGTTGTCGAGTTGTCGCACATTCCGCCGCTCGATCTCAGTCGGCGACTCGGCTACTTGATGCGCTATCCGCACGGCTGCGTCGAGCAGATCACTTCGGCCGTTTTCCCGCAACTTTATCTTAACCGTCTGCTGGACCTTTCGGAGGCGCAGCTCAAAGAAATCGACGGGAACATTCGCGCGGCATTAAGGAAACTGGCCGCATTTCAGACTGCTGGCGGCGGCTTTGCCTTTTGGCCCGGACAGGATCACGCCGATGAAGCCTGCACCAATTACGTTACGGCTTTTCTGCTCGCGGCGCAAAAACTTGGTTACACGCCTTCGGGTCAAATGCTGGAGGACGCGCTCGCCTTTCAGCAGAAAACAGCGCGGGCCTGGAAACCGGTCGACGAGGCTTCGCTCCTCGTACAAGCCGATCGACTGTATACGCTTGCCGCGGCAGGCCGAGCTGATTTGGCTTCCATGAATCGGTTGAAAGAACTGAGCGATCTGACGTCGACCAGCAAATGGCGTTTAGCCGCAGCATACCTGTTGGCGGGACAGCAGGAGGCGGCCAGGCAGCTGATCCAGACGCCATCTCGAATTCCATACTATCGGGAATCGGGACATCCGTTCGGCTCCGAGCTCTATCATAAAGCTCTGATGCTGCAAACCGCGACGTTGCTGCGCGACCAATCCAAGGCCTCGGCTCTGGCGGAAGAGATTGCCGCCGCTTTGAGCAGCGAAGAGTGGCACAGCACCTATGCGTCATCCTCGGCATTAAGCGCCGTGGCCGAATTTGCGGGACTGCAGGAAAAGAGCGCTTCGGTGATCAAATGCACGCTGACGATTGACGGCCGCGTCATCAAACTGCAGGGAGAAAAACCGCTCCTCCGCTACGAACAGTCGCTTGCAGGACGCTCGATCGATCTGCAGGCCGTCAATACCGGCGCCTCGCCGCTTTATGCGAGAGTGCTGCTCGAAGGTACGCCGGAGCTCGGTCAAGAAGAGGCTGCTGCTAACGGACTTGACCTTTCGGTCCGCTATTTGACCGCGCAAGGTCAATATCTGCAGCCCGATCGGCTGCGACAAGGTCGCGACTTTTTAGCGCAGCTCGTGATCACGAATACCGGACTGCGTGACTATGGCTATTTAGCTTTAACGCACCTGATGCCCTCGGGTTGGGAAATCCATAACGAGCGGCTTTTCGATGATGCGACGCCGCAATGGTTCGATTATCAGGATATTCGCGACGATCGTATTTATACCTACTTTTCCCTGAAAAAGGGAGAAAGTAAAACGCTGACGGTACGCTTGACGGCTGCCTATTTGGGACGCTTTTATCTGCCGCCGATCTCCGTCGAGGCTATGTACGATCCGTCGGTTTACGCGCGAACCGCGGGAGAGTGGGTCCTTGTTGAGTCTTCGGAAAAATAGCGCTTTCTTTCGTCGCCGCGGCCTTGTTTGCGTCGCCGCTGTAATGGTTTTTCTAATTCTTTGCTTCTGGGCGATTCCTCTGCCGCGCTTCGAAAAGCCTTATTCGACGGCGATCTATGACCGCCGCGGCGAACTGCTGGCGGCAGGTGTCGCCGCCGACGGTCAGTGGCGCTTTGCTGAAATCCGGCGTGTGCCGCCCAAATGCGCCGCCGCAATCATCGCTTACGAGGACCGCCGTTTTTACGCCCATTTCGGCATCGATCCCATCGCCGTGGTGCGGGCTATGCGCGATAATTTGAGAAATCGACGCATCGTCAGCGGCGCGGGAACCCTGACCATGCAGGCGGTTCGACTGTCGCGGCCGGGTCCTAGGACGTGGCGGCGCAAATTCGTCGAGGCAATACTGGCACTGCGGCTCGAAGCGTCTTTGAGCAAACAGCAGATTCTCGCCCTTTATGCCTCGCACGCACCCTTCGGCGGCAATGTCGTCGGCCTCGAAGCGGCGGCATGGCGATGGTTCGGGCATTCGCCGGAGCAGCTCTCATGGGCAGAGGCGGCGCTTCTGGCTGTTCTGCCCAATAATCCTTCTTTGATGCATCCAGGCCGGAACCGCGAAGCGCTGAAGGCAAAACGGGACCGCCTGCTGACCGTTCTGCTGCGCCGCGGCGTCATCGATTCGCTTACCTGTCGATTGGCGCAGCAGGAACCGCTGCCTGAAAAACCGAACCCCTTGCCGATGTCGGCCCCGCACGTCGCCTCACTTTTTCGTCAAACAGGCGGCAGCGTGTACACCACCCTGGACGGCATTTTACAGCGCCGAACCCAGGAAGTTCTCGAACGTCATTTGCGCCGTCTTTCCGCACTGGGAATCTATAACGCCGCAGCCGTAATCGCCGCAGTCGATTCCGGCGACGTGCCGGCTTATGTCGGCAACGTGACGTTTAACGAAATTGACGGCAGTCCCGCAGTCGACATCATTCGCTCGCCGCGCAGCACCGGCAGCCTGCTCAAACCGCTGCTTTATGCCGCCTTGCTCGAAGCCGGTGAAATGGCCCCTTCTGCTTTGGTGCCGGACATCCCCACCCGAATGGGCAGCTTTGCGCCGCAAAACGCCTCGAGGACTTTTGAAGGCGCCGTACCGGCCGATCAGGCGATCGCCCGCTCGCTAAACGTCCCCGCCGTACGCATGCTGCATCGCTACGGCGTCGATCGCTTTTATCATTTGCTCAAAAGCCTCGGCATGACGACACTGTTTCGACAGCCGAACGACTATGGACTTTCGCTCATCCTCGGCGGCGCCGAAGGAACACTATGGGATTTGACCGGCATCTATGCCGGGCTGGCCCGATGTGCCGGTCAAGCTCATCCGGCTGAATTCTTTCCTCTGCGGTTGATAAAAAAGACAAAGGTAAGAGGAAATGCTCCGCTGTCGCCGGCTGTTTGCTGGACTACCCTGAAGGCCATGCGTGAAGTCACGCGACCCGGTGAAGAAAGAAATTGGGAATTGTTTTCTTCCTCGCCGGAGGCGGCGTGGAAGACCGGCACCAGCTTCGGCTACCGTGATGCATGGGCGATCGGCGTGACGCCCGACTATGTCATCGGTGTTTGGGTCGGCAACGCCGACGGCGAGGGTCGCCCCGAATTGACCGGTATAGGAGCTGCGGCGTCTATTCTTTTTGACCTTTTTCGATTGCTGCCTGCCTCTCGACCATTTGTGCCGCCGAAACAGGGTTTACAGCCGATCCGTATTTGCGCGGCAAGCGGCTTTTGCGCCGGCATGTATTGCGCAGAAACGCGGGAAATCATGGCCCCTGTCTCCGCCAAACAGTCGCCCCCATGCCCGTTCTGCACGCTGATTCATTGCGATTCCAACGGCTTACGGGTTAATCCGGAATGCGAAATTCCCTTGAAAATGACGGCACGCCCCTGGTTTATTTTGCCGCCGGCCATGGAGTGGTTTTATCGACAAAAACACCCCGACTATCAACCTCTGCCTCCTTTACGAGCCGACTGCCTGACAAGCAGCCGATCCGCCTCTATGAGCCTGCTGCGGGATCCGGCCGGTTTACTGTACGTGCCGGTCGAATTGGATGGAACGCGGGGCCGGACTGTGTTTGAAGCCGCCCATCGCGACCCGCAGGCGGCAATCTATTGGCATTTGGACGAACAGTTTATTGCCGTCACGCGCGGCATTCATCAAATTGCCGTCGATCCGGCTGTCGGCGAGCATCGGTTGACCCTGGTGGATGAGCGCGGCGAAAGATTGACGACGCGCTTCCGCATTCTGGAGAAAGATTAGATGAGTCCACGGTATAGGGCAAAAACGGTATGTTTCGAATCAACGTTTTGGGAGAATCGTGAGCAGTTCAAAAAAGATCTTTTACGCTGTTGCGCGGGGGAGACGTACGGGACTATTTACCTCCTGGGGCGGCGAAAACGGAGCCGAAGAGCAGGTGCGCGGTTTTCCCGGCGCCGTCTTTAAGGGATTTGCCAGGCTCGAGGATGCGCTCGATTATCTGCACGCTCACGGGGTAACGGCTGAAGGGTTTGCCGATCATCGTCCGCGTGATCGCCATGCCGACGGCGCCGTACATTTTTACACCGACGGCGCATCTATAGGCAACCCTGGCCGCGGCGGCTTTGCGGTCATACGAATTCGAAACGGCGACCGCAGCGAGTGGGCGCAGGGATTTCGACTGACCACCAACAACCGCATGGAGCTGCTTGCCTGCATATCGGCGTTGGAGTCGCTGTCGGAGCCGCTGCCGGTTGTCATTCATTGCGATTCCCGCTACGTGATCGACAATTTGCAGCAGGGACGCGTTCGACGATGGCGTGAAAACGGCTGGCGCACCGCGGCCGGCAAGCCGGTCGAAAACGCCGACCTGTGGCAGCGGCTGTTGGAGCTCACGGAGCGTTTTTCGCCGACATTCGATTGGGTGAAGGGACATGCCGGCTCGCCGGAAAATGAACGCTGCGACCGTTTGGCTCAGGCTGCGGCCGCTGCAGACGATGTCGCGATTGATGAGGGATATGAGAGAAGGGACTGAAAAAAAGTTCACAATTTTTGATCTACGGTCGCTTATAGCGGCTTTATTTATTATCAGCATCGGCCGGCGCCTATAAAAGGCTGTGCCCTTGAAAGCTACGAAAATCGCCGAGGAACTATAATAACAAGGCATTTGCTTTTTTAATCCAGTGTACTCCTAAAAAATATCTCCGGCCATGTTCCTCAATTTTTAAAAGCGAGAGGGTATAATTTGACCCTATCACAATAATCGGTCACTCCACACAACTTGGGCAGTCCAGCCTTCCAGCTCACAAAAATAAGAAAACTCTCGAGTCCGCGTCATTTGCTGATGATTTTTTCACGGTGAGATAATTCTGCGTAATGACGCAAGTGAAGGCGATTAACGACGCAACAGCGTCAATCCTTTCGGATTTTCCGGCGGCGAGGTGTCAGGTTCCAGTTCGACGAAAAACGTGCTGCTGTTCGGCTTGAAATCGATGACCGTCTGCTGCAGGCAGCCGCCGTAAGCGACGGTAACTTGGTATTGTCCATAATAAAGGCGCCCTGACCACTGGCCGGTCTTGTCGCATACTCCTTCGCCTTCGCTGCGCCAGCGCTGAAAAACGTAATCCATAAAAACCCGCCCGGAAGGCTTGAGCGACCAATCGGAGTAAAAGATCGGTGCATCTTTTTGCCAATGTGCGCCGTCCCAAAAACCCCACATGATGAAATTTTTAACGGCGGGATGGCTGTAGCAGGTAATAAGCAGGTCACGGAGATAATCGGCAGCCGCTTCGTCTGGGATGTTGACCGCATCGAACTCGGTGATGCTGATCTCTTTGCCGCGCGCAGCCAAGTCGTCGAATATTTCCAGCCAGCGTTTGGGAGGAACGAGCTCGTACTTGACGTGCCCCTGGATCCCGACCCCATGCACCTTGGCCCCGCTTCGGTCGAGCCTGTCCAACAAGTCGAGGAAGCGCTTATACAGTGCAGCATCGTACCCGCCTGCAGAGAGAATTTCGTTTACATTGATGTAGAGTTTTGCGGAGGGATCCTTTTCTTTTGCCCAGCGAAAAACCGAGGCATAGATCGAATCGCTGCCCATGGCAAATTCCAGATCACGACACCAAAGCGGTTCATTCAAAACGTCCCATTCCTCGATTCGTCCATTGATACCGGGATAGCCCAGTATTTCATAAATGTGCCCTCTAACGCGATTCGAAAGATAGGACTTATCCGAGCGATGCTCCTGCATGTCTTTGGGCATGGCCGACCACGCCGGCCAGAGCAGATTATGTCCCCTTAATCTAAAATTTTTGTCCCGCAGCCAATCGATGATCTCGACAACTTGCTCCCGGCTGCCGTGAAGGCGGTCGTCCTCCCAGGGCGGCCATTTCAGCGCATTCTCCAATACGATTGTATTAAACCCATGACCTTGGCCGTCCAGGTCGGTCAATTTGCGGAGATAGATTTCGCCGTCTCGGCTGGGCTGCAGCCACGGAAACACGGACACGGCCGTGCCGAAACCGAAAGCATGACGGATCATCGAATAGCGGATTCTGGCTCCGACGGCCGGCCGCCCGTTTGCGTCGCATACCTTGAGCGATATTTGTCCGCGATGGATTTGTTCGATGCGGTTTAAAGCCTCTTCGCGCCAAGACGCGGAGCTTTCGCGGCCTTCATAGTACAAACCAGGGCATTCAACCGGCAGGTCATAGATTCGATAAGATTTCTCATAATTCAAAGCTGCAGGCGCCGAAATGAACAGTGTATCGGCAGGCTGCATTGGCAAAATTTTGAAATAACCGTTACCGCTGGTCTGCGCTTTGAAAGGCAAAAGAATAAACTGCCATTGCGGAGAAAGGCGAACCACAGCTTTAAGGGAATTCGTCGCCGGTGTTGCCTGATTGTCGTATTGCAGGGTGACTTTGGCGTCTTTTGCAGACCTCAACCAAAGCATGAGCAGAGCCATGTCCCCGCCGGAAACTGCCGACGCTGCCCAGCGCAGCTCAGATATTTCTCCGGAAATATTATGCGGTCTATATTTGATGAATTTCCGAAAAGGCATTTCGTCGGCGGGCAGCAACTGAATGTCCCCTCCGCTATACACCATGCGGCTGAAAGCGGACTCTTCTGTTGTACCTAAAAGCCACTTGCCGCCGCTGATGCCGTATCGTCCCGTCAACATCGTCTTGAGACTCGCATGGAAGGCATCTTCCGAGGTTTCCTGCGGCGCCTGTAACTCGAGTGCAAACAATATAAAAAGCAGAAAGCTCGGCAGACTAAAGGCCAAAATGCCGATCCTTGCCGAGCGGCGCGTAATACTTTGCCAACCGCTCTTTACCCCAAAACTTTGCTCCTTTCGCCGAAAGACATTTTACTGGGATTTCAGCAAAAATCGTGCAGTGTTTTTAAATGCAAAGGGATAAAAAAAGCCTCGGCTCAGTTTTGGCCGAGGCTTTGTTAAATTGCGGTCACAATCAACGGAGGAGCGTCAATTTACCGAAATATTTTTCCTGCTCGAAAGACAGTGCATAAATATAGATCCCGGAAGGAAGGGAATCGGCTGAAAACCGGAATCTGTGTTCACCGGCGCTTTGCGTTTCGTCGACAAGCGTCCGCACTTGTCTTCCCGAGAGATCGAACAGATGCAGAGAAACATGTCCGCTGCGGGGGAGAACGCAGCCGATGACCGTCTCGCTGTTAAAAGGATTGGGGTATGCAGGCATAACCTGAAAGCGATGGGCAAGCTCGGATGATGCGACCTCCGTCGCCTCGGTATCCAGCTGCAGAACAATCTCGCCCGTGGAGCGGCTGAATTTTTCGGTTTTGTAGCCCTTAGCGCCTGCGGCTTCGACCTGGATTTCGTAATCGCCGTAAAAAGCGCGGGTTGTAAAATTGCCGGCGTCATCCGTTACGCCTTCGGCGTTCGTCCACCAGCGGTAAAAGACCCACTCGATATAAGATCGGCCGCTGGGCTTGAGCGACCAGTCTCTGTTGAAAATCGGTGCATCGTTCAGCCAATGCGATCCGTCCCAAAAGCCCCACATGAGAAAGTTTTTCATGGCCGGGTGGCTGAAGGCGCAGATTAGGATGTCGCGCATATAGTCACCGGCGATTTCCGGATGGGCTCCTGCGGCGTCGTACTCGGTGATGCTCATGTGCAGACCCAGCTCGGCAAAATAGTCGAGAATCTGCAACACCCGTGTAGGCGGGGTGAGGTTGCTCCCCACATGGGTCTGTATCCCGAGTCCGCCTATTGGCGCACCCGCATCGATGAGCTTTTTCAGAAGCGCTTTATAAGCCTGCTGAGTGGCTGTGTCCAGGCCTCCCGAAGACAATATACTGTACTCATTAAGATACAACACCGCGTCGGGATCAGCCTCGTGAGCCCATTCGAGCCATTCCTTATAAATATCCTGCGTGCCGAAGGCGTTTTCAAGATATTTATTGTGCACCATCTCGTTGATGACGTCCCATTCCTCTATGTTTCCTTTGACACCGGGATAACCCGCAACGTCGAAAATATGATTACGGATCTCGTTATGGACGTAATTGAGATTATTGATGTTGTTGACGATGCGCGAGGGAAGCCAATCCGGACCCGGCCATACGAGGCAATGGCCGCGAATGCGTATATCGTTATTTCTGAGCCATCGGATAACGTCGACGACATCCTTTTTCGTACCCTCCCAGTCGCTTTCCCAAGCATCCCACTTGAGGGCGTTTTCGAAAACGACCATATTGAACGAACGGCCATCTCCGGTCAGATCGAGCAGCTTTTGTCGATAGGTTTGCGCATCCCGCGTGTTGATGAGAAACCTGTTGACTGCGATCGCGGTGCCGAAACCGAATTCGTGCCGCAACATGTCGGCCTTGACTCGGGCATTGCGAACCGGCTGTCCGTTGCGATTGATCACTTTGATCTGAAGGTCGCCTTTGCGAATCTGTTCGATGCGCTGTAAGGCTTCGGCGCGCCACGGTGCGTCCGGCTCTCGGCCCGCATATTCCATATGATGCGTCGTGTAGGGCAGCTGATCTTTACGATACTTGCGGCCATAATTGATGACCGCAACGCCTGCAATTTGGATCGTGCCCTTCATGAATCCCATATCGAGTTGGTAGCGGGAGCCGCTTGCACCGGCAGGATAGTCGACGCCGGCCTGAAACGGCAACAGCCATTGCCGCCAACCGGGCTTGATCGTGGCTCCTTGATGGATCGCCTGCGTGTAGGGAGAATAAGCAAGTTCGAACTTGTGATAAACCAAGTTGGTCTTGTCCTCATTGTCCGATTCAATGCTGTTCATCCACAGGACCAAAAGAAGCACGTCGCCGTTCTTGACCGCCTGCGTAGTGGGGAATCTGACGGCGTTGTCCCATGAATTCGCGCGCTTGGCGCTCGTCTTTAATTCCAAGATTTCCGTAAACGGTTCCGCGCCGCTGTAGGCGATCTTTTTCGCCGTGACATTGGTCAGGTTGGCGCTCGAATTGACCTGCTTTTCGGTCTCCGGAAGAACCCAGGTTCCGCCGGTTATGCCATACTGAGTTTCGAGCTGTTGCCGCAACGCCTGATGATAAGGGTCTTCGGCGGCTGAAATCGTCAAAAAGGGCAGGAAAGCAGTATAAATGACAAAGAATCGCTTCATTTGACTCCTTTCTGTTAATTGTTATTACTGAGCAAAAGAACTTGGTCAATTAGATCTTTGACGCCGATCTCCTCCAGCGCCGTAGTCGAGCCCTTGAAGGGTGAGGTGAGTTTGTAAGCGGCCAATTTCTGCCTATTTTCCCGCAGTCGATAGATTGCTTCGATGCGATCGTCTGCAAACTGCTCGTCGGCAGTGAAAAAGGTTATCAAATTATCGAATGTATTGATAATTAGAAGCGCATACTGCTGCTCTTCAATAAGAGTCTTAAGACGATCGGCATAGACCGCCGGCAAAGATCTTTGCATTGCCGGTTCCAAAAGATAATAGCTTTCATAAATAAGATTAAAGGTGTCTTCCCAAAGGGTATTGAAATTCGGCTCGTCCTTTCGCGTTGGACGATTAAAGCTTTCGGTTACCAAGGTGGGGCGGTCGGCCGAACGGCTTTTGATAAGCTCCAAAAGCTGCGGCGCACGACGCGGCAAATAGTACGTCCATGTCGTAATTGTAGACAGACACTTTTCCATCGCATCATGAAAGCCGGCGGCAAGGTCCGCAATCGGAGCATAAGCAAAGCGGAAATAGTTCGACTTGAGAGAATCAAGCGAAACATCACGGTTCCACGCCTTTTGTGCGAACAGGTAACATTGCAGGGTCGACATGCCTGTCTTTTTCAAAGAAGGATGCATATACTGGACCGCTGATAAACCGAGTTCGGCAAAAGCAGGCAGATCGATTTTCATAACCTGGGAATGGAGGGTAGCGATACCGGCAAAGCTTTCGTCCGCATAGTGCTCTGTCACACCCAGTTTACCCTGATAGCCGTTCTTTTTTTCCAGCCAGCCGAATACTTCTTTGATGAACCACAGGTTGATATTGACACACTCGGTGCTGATGAGGTGATGATGATAGCAGCGAGGCCAGGCGTCGAGGAAAACGATCATATCCTCGTCGGACGGCAGCGAAACGGTCGGCGGCTGGGTGCCGTTCAAACGACAATAAACATAAAGAACGATACGGCGAGTCAGGAGGCCTTCCTCCCGCGCGCGCCGCATCTGTTCGGTTAAAATCTGCGCCAATCGCAACAGTCGATCTGTCGAATTCCCTTTTGCTCGGCAGGCGGAACACTCGCACCAGACCTCCGGCTCCCAAAGATCCAGCACGTCGCAGTTGCGCAAATCCCCTTCTGCAAGTTCCTGAATGAGCAAACGGGCGAATTCTTTGGCGGCATCGGGATTAGCCGGACAGAAAGAGATCGCCTCGCCGCGTCGATTTGAAGCCGCTGTTGAAATAGTCGTTGCAAACCATTCCGGATGCGCCTCTCCATAAGACAAGCGGCCGTCGTCGTTCAGATCACCTTGATAGCTTTCACTGAGCAGATAAGGATCCGTCGGATATTGTTGATCGGGAACAAAAACCGGATGATTGTAAAGGTACGGCCGTTCGGGGGTCAAGATCGTCGAAAGGAGGCGGCGGCTGCCGGTGTTGGTACGAAAGCCGTACAAACGCAGCAGGGGGACATCCAGGCCGGGACCACGAATTAAGTTAAGGCGGTTTCTTCCCCACCATTGGATCATTTCGGCATCAGGAGAATCGATACGGTCGGCATCGAACCACAAGCCGCGCACGGCAAAAGTCGGAGAGAAAGCTTCGTGAACAGGTGCCAAGTCAATTATGGACTTGAACTCAAAGGCGGTTCCCTCTTCGCCGGGAAGGTACCAATGAACGCCCCACCGGTCCAATAGCTCATAGACACCTTGCAGCAGACCTGCAGAGGTGTCGCTGCTGATGACCAATCCGCGCTGTTCTTTTTCGGAAAACGAGTCATAGCGGAAAAGCGGCTTGGATCTTCGGTCTTTACGGCCGTACCTGCGGGCAACCTGCGCCGCTGCCTTGAACTTGGCCTGTTTGGGAACGCCGATAAAGATGAAATTCCCTGTTGACGGTGCGCTCTGTTCCTTAACGATCGTCAGGCGATCCGGAGGCAAGTTCAACAGCCTGCACAAATGGCGCTGCAGCTCAACCGCGGCAAACGCCGTTCTGCACACATCATCGTCTTGGGAGGTTTGATCCGACCAGTTTACTGCCCGCCAATCCGCCGCAGCCTCGACGGCGTCTTTGTAGGAGCCGTAATCCGCAACGATGGTGCAGGTTTGATCGGGAGACAAAAGTCGGAACGGCATCTCTTGGCGGCTGCAGGCGGAGGTAAGAAAAACCGCAGCAAAAACAGCAAGGGGTATAATCGAACGCATCGGCTCTGTTATCTTGGGTTCTGATTGCTTTCAACAAACCAAAATGATTGGTGCAGACAAAATAAGGATTTTTGCACAAAGAAAAAAGCAGTTGCGCCGCAAATCGTTAGTGGGTAACGTACCTCGCCACCTTATCCAGCTTGCGGTTGACATAGATGGAAAGCGCCGGCACCAAGCCGTGACTGTAGATCAACAATTGAAAACGGGAGCGGATGTGTTCGATCATTGCCTCCAAAGTCTCGAACCGTTCCGGGTCGATTTCGTCAAGCACTTTTTGAAAAGCGTGAACGCCGAGCAGCTCGTTTTGAAAGGTGGCAAGATTTTGCAGAATGACCTTTTCACTGATCTGTTTGCTTTTTTCATCCGCGCGGCACTGCTCGATCAAATGCTCGATGTCGGCCTGAAGGTCCTCCAATTCGATGCGCAAAATCCGCAGATAGTTTTGCTTGACCGCCCGCATGACTTTTCTCCCTGGAAAGGTCTTCTTAAACAGAAGCTTTGGTTTCTCCAAATATTAAAACAGCGGAAAAGGTTGCGGGCTTCCATAGTGTTGTCATTCTGCTGTAAATAAGCCGATCTCTTCTGCTTTTTGCAAATGGAATGCAGCTTCACCCTCGCGTCCTAAATGGCGATAGACCTGAGATAACGCCTGATGCACATGCGGATTTTGCGGCCGAATGCTTTGCGCCCGCTGCAGGTAACGAAGCGCCTCTTCAGGATCGTGAACCGAATAAAGCAGTCCATATCCCAGGAGCGCATAAAAATTGTGCGGATCTGCTTCGATCGCTTGGCGGAGATAGATTTCAGCTTCAACCGGCAAATTTTTTTTAAGAAAAATAATGCCCTGAGCGGCAATAAAGTCGGCGTGAGGCGAGAGTGAAGCGGCGGTGCGGTATTCTTCCAGTGCGGCATCATTGCGGCCTGCTTCTTCGTATCTTCTGCCCAGGGCAAAATGTCCGCGGGCTCTTTGAACGGCCGCTTCTTCCGGCTTTTCGTTTGTTTCAAGCCATGCGGCGTAGGCCTGCCTTAGCTCGACGTCGTTCGGCAAAAGCTGTACCGCTTGTCCAAGCCGAATTCCGGCCTCGACCTTTTTCTGCTGAAAGAGCGCCAGGGCATATAGTTTGTGAGTCCTGGCCGAGATCTCTTTTTGTTGAAAAGCCTTTTTGAACGATTTTTGTGCCGCCAGGGAATCGCCGCTTCGCAGCTGCAGAACGGCAGTTAACGCATAGGCCTCTGCATTGAACGGATCAAAGGCAAGCGCCTTTCGACACAGCTGCAGCGCCGCAGCAATAGAATCTCTTTCAGCCAATAGTGCGGCTTCGTTGAGCCGTGCTCGGGCGAGCATAAGATTTCGTCGACGTAGGTCCTTTTTCTGCTGATAAATTTGCGCCAGAAGCTCGAACGGCGTAATGAGTTCGGGCTGCAGTGCCGCGGCTTTTTCGAGATGTCTCTGCGCCTGCTCGAGGTCGCCGGTCAGCAGTTTTGCACGGCCCAAATTGGCATGCAGCATGGCGTACTCGGTTGGCCAGCGTGAAATGTCGCGACATCCGCCCAACAAATCGCTGAAACTTCCCGTTCGATTGTCCGCTGCATCCGTGCGCCGTGACTCCCGAAGGCCCGTATAGAGATTCAATGCCTTTTCATAGGCTGCCTTCGCCTGTATCGGATCGTCTTCCGCCAGAATGTTGCCGAGATTGTTGTAAGCCATGGCGTTATCGGGTTCCAAAGCCGCCGCCTTTGCAAAAGCTTGTTTTGCTTCGTCATTGCGTCCCAATTCCATAAGCAGATTCCCTTTATGGATAAAAAAGACGGAAGCGGAGCTGTCTGCGCAAAGCGCCTTCTCTATGAAACGGAGCGCCTCTTCCAGCGCACCGGCTCGGCTCAAAACGACGGAGAGATTGAACAGCGCTGCGGCGGAGGTGCTGTCCGTTTCCAAAACACCGAGAAAATCTTCGGTCGCGGTTCGATAGTCCCCTTTTTCCATGCGGATCAAGCCGCGATTGTTGCGGGCGCCTGCCATGCGCGGATCGATCTGCAGCGCCTGAGTATAAGCGGCTTCGGCCTCTTCCAGGCGGCAACGCTGCGCGTGGATATTGCCGATGTGAAAAAAGATCGTCGCATTCTGAGGCGCAAGCTGGGAGGCTTTTTCAAAAGTCGCTAATGCGGCATCCAGATCGCCGCGGCTGCGCTGGGCTTCTGCCAAATCGATAAGAATGCCGACATCCTCCGGTGCAAGCTGTACGGCACGGAGGTAATATTGCATCATCTCTTCCGTGCGGTTCAGCTTTTCAGCAATTTTAGCCGCCAGAACATAGGCCGAAGCGTTGTTCGGCTCGCGGCGCTGCGCTTCCAGTGCCGCTTGACGTGCAGCCTCGAACTCGTTCAGCTCAAGGAACGCATACCCTAAATCGATATAAGCTTTAGTGTAGGCAGGCCGGAGTCTTATCGCCGTCTGAAAGGCGGCAACGGCCGAGTCCGGTTTGCCGGCGCGAAAGTATGCCGCGCCGAGATTGTTCGCGGCAATCGGACTGTTGGGCAGAGCTTCCGCCGCTTTGCGAAAGTAATCGACCGCTTCCGCAAAGCGGTTCGTCGCCAGCGCTTCGCTGCCCTTTTGCGTATAATATGCAGCCATGGTCTGCAGATAATTCTCAATCTCCTTCTGTTCACGGCTTCCGGCGCAGGCGAGAAAAAGAAGGAATGCAATGAGAACAATTTTTATCAGCATGGGCGGCTCCCGTCATCGGCAGGTTATCGAGATGCATGTCTGCCGTTGTAATAAATGACAAAGGGCGATTCAAGATCGCCCTATCGAACGGCTTAGATGCCTTTCTTTTTTAAAATTTTGTCGATCTCGTCCATTACACGGTTCATCTTGGCCATGGTTTGATTGAACGGCTCGGAAGTGGTCATGTCGACGCCTGCCTTTTTCAACAGCTCGATCGGATAGTCTGAGCCGCCTGCAGATATAAATTGCAGATACTTTTCCAAAGCATCCTTCTCTTTGCGCAGAACTCTTTCGGCAAGCGCGGTGGAGGCGTTAAAGGAAGTAGAATATTGATAGACATAAAAATTGTAATAAAAATGCGGAATATATGCCCACTCATAAGCATACAGGTCATCCACTCGACACACGCCTTTGTCGTGGCCGTAATATTTGCGGAAAATATCGCCGTAGATGCGGGTCAGCGTTTCGCCGGTCAACGCCTCGCCGCGCTCGGCGAGCTCGTGAATGCGCAGCTCGAATTCCGCAAATTGCGTTTGACGAAAGACGGTGCCTTTGAGGCCGTCGAGATACTCCATGAGCAGCGACAAACGCGTGTCGTCATCGCGGATTGTCTTTAACATGTATTCGATGAGCAGGGCTTCGTTAAAGGTCGAGGCGACTTCGGCGACGAAAATCGGATAATTGGCCAACGGATAGGGTTGATGCTTGTTGGAGTAATAGCTGTGCATGGTATGACCGAGTTCGTGCGCCAGTGTGCTGACGTCGTTATAGGCGCCGTTGAAATTGAGGAGAACGAAGGGATGCACGTCGTAGGCGTCGCCGGAGGAATAGGCGCCGGACCGCTTGCCGACCGTCGGATAGACGTCGATCCAGCGCTCATTCATTGCCTTCTTGACCGTAGCGACGTATTCGGAGCCCAACGGCGCCAGTGCCTGCAGAACCAAAGCGTAAGCTTCTTCGATCGAATATTTGAGGTCGATTCCGGCGACTGTCGGTGCGTACATGTCGCTGTATTTCAGCTCATCGACTCCCAACAGACGCCGCTTGATGTTGAGGTAGCGATGAAAGGAGGGGAGGTTGGCATTGACGTTGTCGATGAGGCGGTAATAGACATCAAGCGGGATATTGTTGGCGTCGAGCGCGGCAGCCAGACAGGAATCGTAGCGGCGGCTTTTGGCGTAAAAGATGTGGCTGTTGACGGCCGTCGCCAACGAGGTCCCGAGCGTGCTTTGAAACCGCTGCAAAGCGCCGAAAAACTCGCGGAAGACCAGTTCACGATCGGCGCGATTCGCCGCCGCACGATGCTTGGCAAATCCTGCCGACGTCAACTTGACCTGTTCGCCGGTGCTCAGCGTGACGGTCGGGTAAGGCAGTTCGGCGTTGGTGAAAATGCTGTAAATGTCGTGGGCGGCACCGGTGATGCGCGACGATTCGGCCAGGATGCGCTCTTCGCCTTCGCTGAGCCGATGGGCTTTTTTGCGCAGCAGATCGCGAAGATAGAACTCATACACAGCCAAACCCTGTTCCTCTAGCAGAAACCGTTCCAAAGTTTCGGCGTCGATCTGCAGAATTTCCGGCTCGATGAACGCCGATAGAGCGCCGATTTCTGCAGCCGCCTGCTGCAGCTCCTGCACTTTGGCTTGATAGATCGGATCCCGCGTGTCCAGATCAAAGCTCTGCTGCGCATAAACCCAAAGACGATTGAACTCCTTGCTAAGATTGCTGTTAAAATCAAGGCACTCCCGCAGAACAGCGGGAGATTCAGCCAATCTGCCTTTGTAGCGTGTGATTTCGTGATATTCCGCCATTACCTTGGCTTTCGCTTGTGCCCACGCATCGTCATTGTCGTACAAATCGCGCAGATTCCACTTGTATCGGTCTTCTACTTGCGAACGCTCCATCTGTCCGTATACCAAGCTGTTGACAGCTGCCGTCAGCAGTATCATCTTGATTGCTCGTCCTGTTTTCATCATAGTCCTTTCTTTGCGAACTAGAGGGTGCCGCCTGTTGCTTCGACGGCAAATATAGGCCGAATGTCTATCGGTGCATCCTTGAGTTCATGCAGAAATCTATCCATGAGCGGAGTCCGGCGCTTGTAGTGCTCGATGAGCTGCGCTGCAGCATGGTAATCACCGGTCGCCTCAATGATCAATAGCCGGGCTGCAAGCTCCTGTAATCCAGATTTGAGCTTGGCGGCATCGTAATCCAAACGTCCGTCGGCCGTCTCGAAAAAGCCGCCTTTTTCTAAAAGGAAATTGAACTGAATGGCCACTCCGGCGCCGTGCGCCTCATCGATGCCGAAACGAATCGAACGGAACATGCCGCCGAGATAAGAGGCGTACACGCTCTCCTCATCCACATCGGCAAAAACGCCTTTGCGGATAAGCTGCTCGAGCGTCGTCATGCCGAGTACATCGGCTTTGCACTCTTCGATGGTGGAATAAAGATTCTTCAACTCTTTACTGACGGTTGTCTCCTTGCCGTTTTTGATAATGAACCCCGGCCCCAGTCCGTGGCTGACTTCGTGCATGAGGACATGGTTAAAATAGGCCTCGAACGATACTTTTTCCAAGGCATGAGGCGCCAACACGACGCGGACGATCGGCATCCAGCAGAGTTCATATTTGGCGCGGGCGATATTTTTCAGCATTACCTTTTTCGAGCCTTTGGCGCGACGAACCCGCTCGTCATTCGGCAGATTGAACGCCGTAGTCTGGATGCCCGCTTTGGTATCTCCGGCGGAAAAAATCTCATTGACCACTTTGATGGGCGAGCTCGAGCCGCGGCTGAAATTTTTGTAAGCATCAGGAATCGGTAAGGAGGCCTCCAACTCGTGCAAATGGTCGGCTACGCGCTTCAGTTTTTCGCTTTCTTGATGATCGACGCGACAGATGAACGCCTCGTAAGCCGCTTTATAGTTAAAGAGCGCATCTTCATAAACCTCATAGGGGCCGATGACCACCTCGAGATCACCGGCCAGATCCATCCAAGCCATATCGCTCTCGAAATAATCATCAGTGATCAACGCTTCGGCGCGCAAAGCGAGATACTTGGCCAGAGAAGGATCATCGGTCAACGCCGCCGCTTCTTTGAGAAGCTTTGCAGCTTTCGCCACCGGATAGGCCTCATGATACGGTACGGCAATCAATTTTCCGTTCGTTCGCCGAATAATGCGGAATTCGTTAGTAAAAGCTGCTGCTTGATCAGGATGCTTTTGCAAAAACTTTTCAAACTCTTCCCGCGTCATGTCCTCGGGATAAAAACCGGCCCCCAACGGTTTAGGTTTTCGGTCGAGAAACGGCTCATTTTCGACAAGGCGGTTCCACCGTCCGAACATGACTTTAAACAATTCCAAATGATCAGTTAGACCGGCTTCCTGCTGCTTTTTGCGGATTTTAGGATTGGCCGGATCAACCTGCATCAAAAACAGCTCGTCGATCTCCTTGGCCGCTTCGATCAGCTTCCCCAAAGCCTTGCGGTCGCCCTCGGAAAGGCCGTCCAGTTCCACCCGGATCGGCGCCGGCGCCAGTTTGGCCAATTCGGCCCTTACTTTTTCAGTCGGGGCGCGTTCCGGAAACGGTTCTTTTGATGAACAGCCTGCAAGGATTATCATGACAAGCACTCCCCAAAAGCTGATGCGCATAGTAACTCCCGCCTCTTTTATTGCTGGACAATCGCTGAAAGGACATAATGCCGGATCGGCATTAGAGTTCGTTCCATCTGTGTATAGTTGTAATTAAAGACGTTGTTGACGTTGAGCGCCAGGCGCAAACTGCCGCGTTTCCAGGCTGCGCGCAGGTCGAGGACTTTTTGCGGGACGCGTTCGTCATTGGGATACACCTCGACCCGCTCGATGCGCGAGACGTACCGAAAATCCGCCCCTGCCTCAAAACTGCCGAAGGTGTAGGTGGCGGAAAGCGTCGCCAGGCTTTTGGGACGATAGGAAAGCACCGTGTTTTGCTTGAGGTCTTGGGGATTCATGAGGGTGAAGCCAAGGTTTATAAAAAGCGGCTTGATCGGCTGCAGCGTTGCCGTTACCTCTCCGCCTGAAATTCGCGCGCGCGTGACATTGATGAATCGGATGATCTGGTTTTCGTCCGGCCGCGGCTCGATCATGTCCCAATAGTCATTGACAAAGCCCGCAATATCAACGTAAAACTGCGGCCGCGGCGACCAATTGATGCCGGCTTCGTGCGACCAGGAGCTTTCGGATTTGAGATTCAGATTGGGTACAATGACCAGGCCGCTGTAGATGCCGTTGGGAAAGCGCTCCGACATGCTCGCAGCGCGGAATCCGCGTCCTGAAGACGCGCGCAGGGCGAGTTCCGGCCGCAGGTGCCACACAACCCCGGCTTTGGGGCTCCATTCACTATCCCGCAGGCCGATGTCCACCCACTGATGGTCGTAGCGTGCCCCTAGTGTGAGATTGACGTTGCGCAATACCCTCCGCTCATTCTGAATGTAGCCTGCCAGAGTGTGTTGATCATGATTGCCGACCAATCCGGATTTGACATGATCCCAACTCCCTTCACTGCCGATGATCAGCGAGTTTCGTTCGCTGATCTGCCAGTCGGCCTGAATCTCATAACCAGGCTTTTGCGCCGTCGAAGCGTTCAAATTGTCGTGAAAATAGTTCTTCCAATAGTTGATATAGTACGAAAGCCGCGACTGCAATCGCAGTTTTTTACTAATAACCCATTGATGCTGCAGATTCATCAAATATTTGTGGGAAACCACATAATCGCCCAGCGCCTCGGGGTTCACCTCCAAAGCGCGGCGCTGACTGCGCCACATTAGACTGCTCTGTCTTTCGCCGCCTTCATAACTTGTCATCGCCGTCAGGTAATGATTACCGTTGAAGCGATAAGCCCACTTGATGCTGCCGTTGTGACGAAGGTAGGACGTGTTTTGCGCGTAACCGGTCGATTGATGCCGTCCGGCCGCGACAAGCAGCTCCGATCTGCCGATCTGCCGGGCATGATCCGCATCGACATCGGTAAAATAGAGCAGCTTGTCCGTCCACCGCCATTCGGGATAGGCAGGACGATCGTAAACTCCGGAAGCCAGCCGCAGCGTCGTGGTCGGTCTGCCTCCGGGCCGTTTGGTCACCACGTTGACGACGCCGCCGAGCGCGCTCGATCCGTATAACGCTGAACCGGCGCCTTTGACCACTTCCACGCGCTCGATCTGCGTCGTCGGGATGTTGTCCCATTTGATGTCGCCGCTGTCTCCGGGCATGACCGGTACGCCGTCGACCACAAGCAGCACGCGGCTGCCTGCGCCGTAATTGAATCCAGATGAACCGCGGATATTGATCTGACTGCCGATAAAATTCACTCCGGAGGCATACTGCAGCACTTTGTCCAAATAGATGTCGCTGCGCGACAACAGCTCCTTCTGCGTCAATACGCCGACGCTGTTGGGGGAATCCGAGATGTTCTGGCGTCGCTTACCTGCGGTCACCACCAATTCCGGTGTCTCCAATACCGTCTCCGTCATCTCAATATGCAAAGTTGTGGTCTGGCCGGCCTGGATCGACACGTTGGTTTGGCGATGACGTTTGTAACCGATCATGGTAAACTGCACATCATAAGTGCCGACAGGAATGCGCTTCAATTCGAATCGGCCGGCGGCATCGGTGGCGGTCCCCATAACCGTGCCGACGAGTGTAACGTTTACTCCCGGCAGCGGAACTCCGTTCTTCTTGTCAACGACTTTACCGGCAAGGATACCGGTTTCGCGGGGAAAAGCGTAGCCGAGAAGACCGACAAGCAAAGCCGAAATCAACATCAGGGGCTTCATGGCAAAGTTCCTCCGAAATCGAGCACGAGGCGAATGCCTCTGACGACGGTCGTATCGTTGGGCACTCCGACGGCCGCGGGAAGGAGATCGCTGGGACGCTTTTTATACACGGCTTTGATGCTTTCCACACCGATGTTCTTGTTCTCCTCGATCAACAGCGCGCCGATGAGACGATAAGTGCCGGGGGGAACAGAGATCGAAAAGGCCGTCGAATCAAAGCCTGCCGGGATCGGCGGACTGAAAATGATGTCGAGCAGTCCGGTCGGCAAAATAAGGGGCGAGGCGATGACGAGCACTTGTCGCGCCGCCGGCGGCCAAACACCTTTGGCGACCAGCATGCCTTGAATGGCGCTTGCCGTTTTCGGACGGGCTTTGGAAAGATCCGCCGTTATGTCGATACCCTGTACCAGCGTTTTTTTGTCGGGAATGACGACTTGTCCAGGCGAGAAATAATTGCTGGTCGGGAAATAGATGCCGATGATGTTGGTTACATCCCAAGGTTGATCTTTTTCCTTCCAGACGACGCCGACGGCTGCAAAGGTCATGGGCGACGTCCAGATGACATACTGAGCTGAATCTACGAATGTCGGCAACGGCTCGCTCATGACAATGTCGCTGATCGCCGTCGGCGGAAACTTTGTCGCCGCCACCACCATTACCTGATCGGTAGACGCCGGCCACTGCTTTTTGAAGCGCACCGTGCCGGACAATCCGCTGCGCGTCGGTTCCAAGCCTTGATCAATCCGGCAAGCTGCTATAATAAAGGTAAAAATCAATAAAGCCCACAAACGTTTCATGGAATACCTCTAGCAATAAAAAAGCCTCGAAGCTGAAGGAACGCCTCGAGGCCCCATTTTATTTCTGTCGAGCTAAAGTTCGACTGAAGAAACGGTCATTAGAACTTGTACTCGATGCCCACCATCAGATTGTTGACGTTCATGGTGTAGGTTCCGGCCAAGTTCTGCGCAGTCGAATTTTTGTCGTAGACCCACGTCGTGACCGTTTTATCGCCGATAAAAAGCTTTTCATAATTGAAGGCAAGAGAAACCGGACCAACGGGTACCGACAAGCCCAAGGAAAAGACGTTGCGGCGATTGATGTCGGGGATCATAACGGTCAGCGTCTCGTCAACTGCCGCAGGCGGCTCGCTGTAAAAACCGCCGCGGATTTTCGCGGTTCCGGCCGTGTATTCCATTCCCACGCCGAAACGGAGCGTGTTCTTCCAATTCTGCACCAACTCTGCAGCTGTACCGCCGTTCTTGTCCTCGATAACGATCGTGTCCCACGCAGACCACTGGGTATAGGCCACGTCGGCAGTCAATACCATATTCTTTAGTCCGGAATAGCTGACGCCGATGCCGAATTTGGCCGGAAGCGGCAATGCCGTTTTTACATCCTTTACCGGCTGCGGCACAACCTGGCCGGAGAAGTAATTGGTTAGAATGAAATATTGATCCGGTGTCAGCATGCCTTGTTGCAGCATGGGCGTGAATACGGAATCGGCCAACTGAGTCAGAGCAGCCTGATAGGGCATTACCTCTGGGAAATAAATGGTATTGCTAAAAGTTCCTTCGAGGTTCTGATCCAGATAGTACTGCACCGAAGCGCCGATGCTGATCTTGTCCGTTGCCTTGAAGGTGATACCGAAATTGGCGCCTAGGCCGGTGCCGTTGCCGTCGAGTTCGGCCTGTGTCAGCAGATGATCAAAGGGGTATTGCCGCATTCCTGCAAGAAGGTTGCTCAACCCTCTGACGGCAGCAAAGTTGTCCAGTATGGGTGCCAAAACGGGATGATAGAGATAGGGATTCTGAATGTAGACCGGTTTGCGAATGTAAATGTCAGTGAGCAGGAAGCTTAAACCGGCACCGACAGCCAGCTTGTCGCTGAGCTGAACCGCCACCGTCGGGTGAATGTCGATGACCTGAAGATTGCTTTCATATTCGACGTTGGGATATTTGGTGCTGTAGGTGTCGAACGGTCTGCCCGGGACACGGCCGTAATTGCTGCTTACCGTGCGCAACAAATCCCATTTGGAGCCCAGACCAAAAGGCGCCCAAACACCGAGGCCGAAGGCAATATTATTGCCGACTTTATAAGCTACGCCGGCTGAAGGGAGGAAAAAGGCCTGTGATTCATTCGGCCTCTCGTTGCGATAAACACAGCTGAAAGGATAGGTTATATTCTTTCTCATGCCGTAAAGGCTGTTGGCAACCGTAAAAGTCGCCTGCGGAAAAACGACCTGGAAGCTTGCTCCCGCCGTCAAGCCCTTGGTAAACGCCAGACCGGCAGGGTTCCAATACATGGCGCTCCAATCCGCAGCAACTGCCCGATAGTTGCCGCCCATTGCCTGCGCGCGCGAACCGACGCCCGTCAACTCTACGCCCGACGCCAATACCGTCGTAAAGGCTGCCGGAAGAATCAGCGCGAGGGCCATGACCCTGACTAATGCTCTTTTCATTGTACCTCCGTTGCAGATGATATGGTTTTTACCCACTAGAATCTTCGGAGTGCAAAGCCTGAACAAACGCAGCTATTCTACAAAAAAAATCAACTATTGTCAACACTTTTAATAAATAAGAGACACATCCTTGCTGTATGATCGATATCGACCAAGATTCTTGAAGCTCTATTCGACAATTTTCTTGCTTTTTAAAACGAGTTTCTTTACAATGTTGAAGAATATTCAACCACTTTAGGGAGGTTTGGGTATGGATCCTTCAAAGCGTGAGCGTCTGCTCAAAGCGGCCATTAAGCTTTTTGCGCGAGACGGCTTTTTCAAAGCCAAAGTGGAAGAAATCGCCAAGATCGCCGGCGTTGCAACAGGCACGACGTACCTATACTTCAAGAACAAGGATGATCTCCTCATTTCCATATTTGAAGAGGAAATGACGCCGATCATCGAGGAAATGAAAACGGCGATGACGGCTCTGCAGTCTCCTCAGGAAAAGATACTTGCCTATATCGCGCACCATTGTGAAACCGTTCGTAAAAATCCTGACCTGGCAATGCTGCTCATCGTGGAGCTTCGCCAAAGCAACAAATTTTTGCACGATTATCAGGGAACCAAATTCAAAGAGTATCTTGAACCGTTGGGAGA
>JAPDQV010000003.1:42373-44229 GCA_034505495.1 candidate division KSB1 bacterium
AGAGGCTTTTTTGGAAGGTCAGCGTGCCGGAATCTTTCGGACAGACGTTCCGCCAACGATTTTTAAGCAGACCGTTTTCGGTGCCCTCGATCAAATTTCAACCAATTGGATCCTCTCCAAATCTAAAAAAATCGACCTTGCAGCAGCCGGCGAATGCGTCGGCAAAATTCTGCTCGAAGGAGTGTTGATTAGATAGACGGTCACATCCGACCCGCAGGGGTCGGATTTTTTTTCTCCTGACGATATTGTTGAAAAAAGGATGATCAGCAACGAGGATCAGCTTTTCATCATCCATCACAGCGAAATTGCGCTGAAAAAGGGTAATCGCTCTTTTTTTGAATCTCGTTTGCGGCAGGCGATGCGCCGCGCCTTTGCCGATATCAAAGGCGTACGCATCCTCAACGAATACGGCCGTATGTTTGTCTACCCGCCTGCTGAGACCGACCTGGATCTGTTGCTCTCCCGACTGCAAAAAGTCATCGGCATTGCCGAGATCCGCGTCGCCCATCGCGGTTCTCCTGATCCCGATGAGCTCAAGCAGCAGGTTTTAGAACAGGTGCGTAATCTGACTTTCGAGAGCTTTTGCGTCGACACCCGTCGAGCCGACAAGTCGTTTCCCCTGACCTCAGTCGAAATAAACCGCCTGGTCGGCGCCGAGGTGCATGACCGCCTGGGAAAGCGCGTGGATTTGCGCAATCCCGAACTAACCGTTAAAATCGAAATCTTTAACCGCAAGGTCTATTTTTCGGTCAAATCCGTACCCGGAGAGCGAGGCCTGCCGATCGGCAGCACCGGAAAAGTGCTCAGCTTGATTTCTTCGGGCATCGATTCACCGGTTTCTTCTTTTCTAATGATGAAGCGCGGCTGCAGCGTTGCTTTTGTTCATTTTCACAGCTTTCCCTTTACCGAAAAAAGCTCTTACTACAACGCCGTGGAACTGGTCAAACGGCTCAATATCTATCAATATCAATCCAAACTCTATTTGGTGCCCCTGGCCGAACTTCAGCGGGCGATCATCCTTTCCGCACCGACAAAACTACGCATTGTGCTCTATCGCCGCATGATGCTAAGACTGGCGGAAAGGATAGCGGTTCGTGAGGGGTGCCGCGCCCTCATTACGGGAGACAGCCTCGGGCAGGTGGCTTCGCAGACTTTGCCCAATATTGCCGCCATCTCCGAGGCCGTCCGCATGCCGATCCTTCGGCCGCTCATTGGTATGGAAAAAGATGAAATCATCCGCATCGCCAGAAGAATCGGCACGTATGAGGTTTCTACCGAACCCTACGACGACTGCTGCAGCTTTATGGCGCCGCCCAATCCGGAAACCAACGCCGGAATCGCCGAGGTGCAGGAAGCAGAGAAAAATCTCGGCGACTATCAAGCTCTGCTGGAAGAAGCTCTGGCGAAAACCGAAATCCGACGCTTTTGTTACCCCGAAGCCTCGTGATCACGCCGTTCGTTCCGATTCAACGAATCGGAAACCCTTGCATGCTTGCCGTTAATAACTTATATTAACTTTGTGATTTTCAACGGGGAAAAATATTTGGCGCTTGCGCCTCTGGCAGGCTGGTCTGATTCTCCATTTCGGCAACTCTGCCGGGAATTCGGCGCCGATCTTGTCTACTCCGAAATGATCAGCGCCGACGGTGTGGTGCGCAATCAGGCAAAGACCTTAAAGTTGGCGGAATTTGTCGAGTCGGAACGGCCGATCGGCTTGCAGGTTTTCGGCGCCGAACCGGAAACCGTCGCCGAGGCTGCCCGTATCTTGGCTCAATTAAAGCCGGACTTTATCGACCTGAACTTTGGTTGCCCGGCCAAAAAGGTGGTTCGTCGAGGCGCCGGCTCTGCGCTGCTCA